>CAMZHB010000227.1 GCA_947306605.1 uncultured Prevotellaceae bacterium
CTTAATATCAACGATGATGCGATAGTTCCGTTTTTAGATGCGACTGACGCCCTCGCAGCCGCATATTGCCATTACATGCAACGCGGACAAGCGGTGCAATCTGCAGGATACACCGGCTGGAGTGACTTTATCAAACGCAATTCCTCGAGAGTCAGCGCCCGACGTGAGATTTCGCAAAAAGAATCATGACGAGGCAAAGAAATATATTAACCTTGGAAAACGTTATACCCATGACGCCTTTTCAATTCCGCCACCCGGTCAATCTGACAATGGGAAAAGGCGAGCATTGGTTAGTCTTCGGGCCTAACGCATCCGGCAAATCATTTCTTTCAAAGCTCATATGCGGCTCTTTCCTGCTTCGCGACGGACACATTTCCTACAATTTTGATGACAAGAAGGCTTCAAAACCCAGCGAAAGCATTGTACTGATTTCATTCCGTGACCAATACGGCGACATGTCCCAGTCTCCGTTCTACCAATTCCGATGGAACCACGGCTTACACGACGATGCGTTGCCGACTGTGGCAGATATATTGAACCAAACGGCACAAACAGCCATTCATGAAGAAGACAAAATCGCAGAAGGCGTACATGATTTGCTGAACAAGCCTGTCATTGTACTCTCAAGCGGAGAATTCAGGCGTTTTCAAATAGTTAAAGCTATCATCAACCGCCCTGCCCTGCTCATTCTCGACAACCCGTTCATCGGACTCGATTCTAAAAACAGGCAAAACGTGGTTGACTTCTTGAAACTGCTGATTGCGCGACACGAAGTCAATCTTATCCTTAACATTCCATCATGGTCGGCCCCGATTGACGGCTTTACGCATGTCGTAGAAATCGTTAACGGCGAGATATCTAAAACACCAGTTGCAGAATATCGGACACACGAAAAAGTATCTCGGACTTCGTCCGACGCATGTCAAACATACAATCACGCAAGTACCACATCCTCCACCCCACTCTGTTCCTGCGGCTTCCAGAATATGGCACCGGCTTTCGGAGATGAAATTGTGAACTTCAAAAATGTGACTATACGCTATGAAGGTCGCACTATCATCGACAAACTCTCGTGGTCGGTGCGTCAAGGAGAGAGATGGGCGCTGACAGGTGCCAATGGCTCGGGTAAATCTACCTTACTCAGCCTCATATGTGCCGACAATCCTCAGGCATATGCCTGCGACATCACGCTGTTCGGCTCTCGCCGCGGTACTGGTGAGAGTATCTGGGACATTAAGAGCCACATAGGCTATGTTAGCCCAGAGATGTACCGCTCATACTACAAGCCGTTGCCTGCCAAACAAATTGTGGCCAGCGGTATGTTCGACACAATCGGTTTTTATCAGGTTCCGAAAGATTATTCCTCTGTCTACGACTGGATGGAACGCTTTGAAATAGCCCGCTTGGCCGACACAGACTATACCAAGTTGTCTGACGGTGAGCAGAGGCTTGTCCTGCTCACACGGGCTTTTGTGAAGAATCCAGACTTATTAATTCTCGACGAGCCGTTCCACGGCCTTGACGATTACAACCGCGATATGGCAAAACGAATCATTGATGATTATTGCCGCAATTCAAGCAAGACACTGATCATGGTCTCACATTATGACGAGGATTTCCCATCAAGTATTACCCATAAACTGACAATGCAAAAAAATAATTAACATAGACAATATGAAAAAAGTTGTTTTAATTCTGATTGCAGTCATGGCATTCAACATGAACGGCCATGCACAAAAAATCTTCAATGAAATCTTTGGTGAAGCAAAGCGTGTCATGAACGACCCAAACAGCAACAAAACGTTGGTGAGGTTAGCCTATTTCAAGTACAACACGCTGCAGTACATCCACGACAAAGCCATCATGAGTGACAAGGAAGTTACGACCAAGTTCCTTGACGACCAGGCTTACTACATGAGCCAATTCATCAATAGCTTTATTCGTGACGCTGTACTTAATCCTGCGCTGACGAAGTCGGAGAAAAAAGACCGTATCATCCTCTTTATGGATGCTTCGTGCTCTAATCCTCTTTACAAAGACAAAGACCGCGAACTCGTCGACGCATATGTACGCGACAGTAAGAATCAACTGACGCCGTTTTGCCTAGATACCGACTGGCCCAAGGCATATGCAGCCGTCATGTCCAAACTTAAAAGATAGAATATCAAAGAGGCCGGGCTTCATGTCCCATACGAAAGAAAATACGTAAATTTGCAGCTAAAATAAAGCAAATTAAAATGGCAATAATCAAGTGTCCCGAATGTAACCATGAGGTATCGAATCTTGCACCTCAATGCCCGTTCTGCGGAGTTCCCATTGTAGACAATATAATTCCCTGTCCCGACTGCGGAAAAATAGTATTGAAGCAAGAACATGCATGTCCGAACTGCGGATGTGAGCTTCTTCCGCCAGAACAAGCCACACAGAAGGGCAAAAAAGATTCCTATTATAAATATCCTACGCCTAAGCACACACGAAGTGGCTCCGGCAGCGGTTCATGGATAATCTGGGTTATTGCACTCCTCGTTGTCTTGGCCTTAAGTGTGTTTGGCTACCTATATGTAACCACTACCTTGCGCCAAAAAGCCATGCAAGAGGCATATGAAGCACTTAACGGAAGTACACGTCTGGATGATTTCAACGAATTTCTTTCTAAATATCCCGATTCTCCTTTCTTTGAGTTGGTTACTGCGAGACGAGATTCGTTACAATTGGAGTCAGACGAATGGCAGCGAATTCGTTTTTCTTCAGATAAAGAAAACTTTGTCAATTATTTGACACGCTTCCCAAAGAGTCTCAATGTTGCCGTTTGTAATGCGCGTATTGATTCATTAGATTGGATTGAGGCGCTCACAGAAGGCACTGACGCGTCACTTGCCGGCTATCTCGAAGAACACAGTGAAGGACAATTTGCAGCACAAGCCAATGAGGTCAAAACAAGTCTGACTAAGAATCGTCCGACTCAAGATGAGCGCAACGCAATCAAGGCTTCCGTAGACCAATACTTGACTACGTATGTCAGCAACAGTCGTGGGTCGCTCCTACCTTTATTTACGAACCAGAATTATGCAGAAGAAGTCGCCAGTGAAATGTCTGCGCAACACGAAAAGGCGCCTGTCAAGTCCCTGGATATAGTCAGTGGCGTCAATATCAGCAAGAC
>CAMZHB010000228.1 GCA_947306605.1 uncultured Prevotellaceae bacterium
TTATTCGCCCGTGGTGGCGTAGGCGTAGATGTCTTGTGCGTCGAGCATGGTAAAATCACACACTTCGTTGACGTATTCGTCAATGTCGTCGTCGGTGAACTGTACGGCGGCGACGGGTTGGCGCTCGGCGAAGTAGTGCTGTTGGTATTCGTAGACTTTGACGCCGAAAGCGAGGCCGCAGATGGTGGCGGCGAGGTAGAGATAAGGTTTGATGCGTGTGAAGAGGGTGACCTTTTCAATCTTGTACGTGACAGTGGGCACGGCCTGTTCTGCCTTCTGCGGCAGGCTGGCCATGATGCGTACGGCGGCGTCCTCAAAGTAGCCTTCGGGCACTTTGTAGGGACTGCGTCCTGTTGCGTCGTCTGTCAGATGGATGTTCCTCATGATATTTTTCTTGGTATAATTTAGACGGAGGGTGATATTGAAGGTTTAATCGCGGTCGTTAAAATATTTCTCTATTTTCTCCACGGCGAAGTGGTAGGAGGCTTTGAGGGCGCCGACACTGGTGTCGAGGATTTCGCTCATCTCTTCGTACTTCATGTTTTGGAAGTATTTCATGTTGAAGACAAGGCGTTGCTTCTCGGGCAGCGTCTGTATGGCCTGCTGGAGCATGATGTCGGTTTCGTCGCCGTCGAAGTAGGGGTCGCTCTCGAGGCGGTTGGCTAGGTCGGCCTCGGGGTCGTCGAGGGTGACGGTGTCGTGACGCCGCTGCAGGAAGGTGAGGCTTTCGTTGACGGCGATACGGTAAAGCCAGGTGCTGAGCTTGGCATCGCCGCGGAAGTTGTCGAAGTTGGTCCACGCCTTGATGAACGTGTTCTGGAGCACGTCGTTGGCATCGTCGTGATCGGTGACGATGTGGCGGATTTGCCAGTAGAGCTGCGAGGTGTACTTGCGCACCAGCAGTTCGAAGGCTTCGCGTTGCTGCCCCGGCTGTTTGAGCCGCTCCATAATGTCGTTGTCGGTAATGCGTGCCATTTTAGAATTTATGGAGTTGTTCGACGAGCGGCTGGTCGTAGCCGTAGATGTCGGGGTAGTATGTCAGTGCTGTGCCTCCGGGTGTGGGGTAGCAGGTGTGGTAGATGATGTTGACAGGCACGTGGGGACTGAGCTTGCAACTGTTGAGGGTGGCGAGACGCTCCTCGGCCAGGAGGGTTTTGCCCTGATGGCTCAGCGGCTGGCGTCCCACGGTGTAGCGTAGGCGGTCGAGGTAGATGCTGTCTTTGCCTGGCAACAGGAGCGTAGCCAGTTCCATGGGTCGTTCCACACGGATGCAGCCGTGGCTCACGCAGCGCCAGTTGCGGTCGAAAGCACCGCGGTTGTTTGTGTCGTGAAGGTAGATGGCGTGGCTGTTGGGGAAGCGGAATATCATTCGTCCCAGGGCGTTGCCTTCGCCTCGCTGTTGCCGCACGCTGTAGTTGCCGCTGCTCAGGGCGTCGGATGTCAGACTGCCGGGGTAAACCACGCTGCCGCTCTTGCGGTCGACAATCTCGTAGCGATGCCGGTAAAAGTAATCGGCATTACCGGCGTGGTTGGCCACTTCTTTCTTGATGATGCTTTGCGGGATGTTCCAGTAGGGATTGAGTTCGATGTGGCTGAGACGTCCCGAGAGGAGTGGTGTCTTGTGGCTGGTACTGCCGCAGCATATTTTCATGACAGTGACGTGGCCGCTGTCGTCGTAGGCCGCCAGTTCTTGCGAGGGCAGATTGACCACCACGCGACGTCCTCTTTCAGGCGGCAGGGGCGTGTGCCATCGTGCCCGTTCCAGATTGGCTTCAAGCGTCTTTCGGTGCTCGGCCGACGGTTGTTGTGCCAACGCCTCGCTGTAACGGGCGTAGAGGGGGTTGTCGGGTTGCGTGTTGGCAATGAAAGGGGTGAGCCCGTGTCTGATACTGCGGGCAGCGCGGTGGAAATAGTCGGCGTTGCAATATTCCGCCGGCATGTCGAAGAGCGTGTCGAAGCGTTTGCCCGTGGTGTCGCCTTCGGTGGGCGACAGGTGGTTGAGAAATTGGCGTGGGCTGACGAATCCGAAGCGTTGGCCGCTGACGTAGCGCAGGTAACCTCGGGTGAGGTAATACTCCAGTATGGCGAAGGTGCGGCTGGCCGTGTGTTTGTCGTCGAAGTCGAGCGCACGCAGCCGGCGCAGGTTTTCGCGTATCTGGGGCAGGTAGAATTTCTTTTCCGGCAGTCCCGTGCGCACCACGTCGTCCACCCATTTCATCATGGTGTCGCAGCGCAGGTCGGTGCCGCTGCGGTCAATCCACAGATAGGGTTGCCGTTGCGCGTAGTAGTCGTCTGTCAGGCGGTCGGCGTCGCACAGGGTGCTTACGGTGGTTCGCAAGGAATCAATGAAATGACGGATACGTGTATTGCTTACCACGTATCCGTCATCGTGCCATTGTTTCAGGCTTTTGTATGAAATGTTTCTGTAAGGGTGTTCACCAGTGTTGCCGTTGCAGGCGGCCAGCAACGTCACCAGAAGGATGAGGAGCGCTCCGGAAAGGTTCTTCATGGCGCTTCTGATGCTACGGTGCCTTAACGCAGGGAAATCTTGCGGGCTACTTTGCCGACTTTAAGGATATAGACGCCTTTGGGCAGGCCGAGCGCGATGGTTTTGTCCTCGCCGTCGATGCGGTAGGTTGCCACACATTCGCCCGTCACGCTGTAAACGTACATCGTCTGTTTGGCGGCACCTGTGACGCGCACGTTGCTGCCATTGACATAAATCCTCACTTCCTGCGTCTCTACCTGTTCCAGCTGGTTCTCTGACAGACCCCACACGCTTTCGGCGCGAAGGGGTGCTGCTACGAGCATCAGGGCCAGGGAGGCGAGTACGATGTGTTTCGTTATTTTCATTGCAGTTTATTCTTTGGGTACAAAAGTAGAGAGTTTTTTCAATACCAACAAATTTTTCCGCGACAAAATGCAATAAATTTTGATTTTTTTCGTATTGCCCCCGTTTTACTTATGTATTAAAGGTATAAACGTTTGTTTCTTTCGGCTGGAATCCCATGTTCCGGTAGAGGGTGTTGGCTTCGGTGCGGGTGGGGCGGGACGTGAGCATCAGGGTGCCGCCGCCGTATGCCTTGGCGTAGCCGATGGCGTGTTCCATGAGGCGGTGTCCCAGTCTGCGGCCGCGACAGGCGGTGTCGAC
>CAMZHB010000229.1 GCA_947306605.1 uncultured Prevotellaceae bacterium
GGGGCAACATGTCGTGGGGCCACGCCACCTCGACCGACCTCATGCACTGGACGGAGCAGACCGTGGCTCTCACCCGCGATGAGCTGGGCGCCGTCTTCAGCGGCTCCTGCGTCATCGACAACGCCAATACGGCCGGCTTCGGAGCAGGGGCCATGGTGGCCCTTTACACCTCAGCCGGCGAAACGGGCGACGTGGCTGGCAAGCAGCAGCAGAGCATTGCCTACAGCACCGACGGCGGACGTAATTTCACGCGCTATACCAACAATCCCGTCATCAAAACGACGACGACAACCTGCGCGACCCCAAGGTGTTCTGGCATGAACCTACCCACAAGTGGGTCATGGCACTCGCCAAGGGCTGGAAGATGGGCATCGAGTTCTACGGCTCCACCGACCTCAAGTCGTGGCAGCACCTCAGCACGTTCCACGTTCCCCTGTTTGGCCGCCCAAGCCTCCAGTGGGAGTGCCCCGACCTCATTCAGATTGGCAACGACTGGGTCCTCCTTGTCAGCGTCAACCCCGGCGGACCGTTTATTGGTTCAGGCATGATGTACTTCGTCGGACAGTTCGACGGCACTACCTTCACCGCCGAAGACCGGCAGTACCCCCTCTGGCTCGACTATGGCATGGACAACTATGCCGGCGTCACCTGGAGCGGCACCGGCTCCCGCCGTATCATGATTGGCTGGATGAACAACTGGTCGTACTGCGGCGACGTGCCCTGCTCACCTTGGCGCTCGGCCTTCACACTGCCCCGCGAACTGGGCCTCACCGAGTACAACGGCCAGAAACTGCTGACGAGCACCGTCGTCAAGGAGGTTGACAAGATTGCCGCCCAGTGGTCTGAGCGCCACTCGGTTTCTCCGAGCGGAGAGTCCTTCGCCGCCAACGACGCCTACCAGCTGCGACTCGTCATCGGTCTCGACAAGAACACTACGGTCACACTGAGCAACTCGAAGGACGAGAAGTTCGTCTTCGACATCAATGCCGCCGCTCGCACGCTCACGGCGCACCGCACCTCAGCATCCGGCCGCACCAACTTCAACGGCAGCTTCTCCATCCCCTCGATGCAAGCGCCGCTCTCTGTCGATGGCAGTCAGGTGACGCTCGACGTCTTCGTCGACCAGTCCTCTGTCGAACTGTTCACCAAGGAGGGCACGCTGTCGATGACCAACCTCGTGTTCCCCTCGTCTCTCTACAACCAGCTTTCTGTCAGCGGAGCCGACTGTGAAGTACAGTTCCGCCCCCTGAACAGCATCTGGAAATAAGAGTCATTCCCAAAAGGCGGTGCCTTTTCCCAAAAAGGCGCCGGGTTTTGCCAAAAAGGCGCCGGGTTTTGCTCAAAACCCGCCGCCTTTTAAAGGTCAGGTGCCGTGCATATTTGCACGGAGTCCCGCGCTTTCTCCGCGCACGCGCGCATTGAATGTCATTTACACTTTTTATCCTACACTTCCTGCACTTCCTGCACCCGTCGTAGGTGTAGGAAGTGCAGGATATTTTCCGTGATTGACAACAATATAGCATTTTTCACGGCAATTCCTTGGAAAAATCCGAATTATTGACTATCTTTGCGACATGAAAATGAAGAAGCTTTTATCTTTAGTAACACTGATGCTGTGTACTTACAGCGGCCTCACCGCACAGACGAGCCAGCTCTTTGATGACGGCTGGCAGTTTACGCGCAATGGAAAGACCGTCAGCGTCAATCTGCCCCACGACTGGGACATCTACGAGGGTCCAGACCCAGCTATAGGCGCAACGAAAGAAGGCGGCGGCTGGTTCCCGGGCGGCAAGGGCGAGTACCGCAAGACGTTCGCCACACCGAAAGGTGAGATAGTAAGGCTCCACTTCGAAGGTGTTTACCAGCGGGCCGAGGTCTTCATCAACGGCCAGAAGGCTGGTCAGCATGGCTATGGCTACACACCGTTCACCGTCGACGTCACTCCGTTCCTCTATAAGGACAAGCGACAGAACGAACTGCTGGTGAAGGTCGACAACTCCGGGCAGCCAAACTGCCGCTGGTACTCCGGCTCAGGCATCTACCGCCACGTGTGGTTGCAGACCATGCAGCGCGTGCATCTTGCCGGGAACGGCGTCCGCGTCTGGACACCCGAGGTCAGCAAGGAGCAGGCCAGGGTCGACATGAACGTATGGATTGAGAACGAAGGGAAGGAAGCGTGCCAGGTTGACGAAGTAGACATCACCTTCAACGGTGGAACCTTTACGACGAAGTACGACAACGACACGTTGTACTCGCCTTCTGTGACCTTGTCGAGCCAGGCCAAGCGACTTCCTAAGGGCTTGAAAGCCGTACACGTTGATGCCCCGGCAAAAGAGCACGGACCAGGAATGATCAGGAATTTCCAAATCAAGCCTGGACAGGTAGCCACATACGTACAGAGCTTCATCATCGACCAGCCCCGCCTGTGGTCGCCTGACGACCCCTACCTCTATGAGGCCATAGTCCGCCTGAAGTCCGAAGGCCGTGTCATCGGCGAGCAACGCGTGAAGTTTGGCATCCGCTCGTTTGCGTTCTCTGCCGATAAGGGCTTTATGCTCAACGGCCAGCGACTGCTCATCAATGGCGCCTGCGTGCATCACGATGACGGCGTGCTCGGTGCCATGGCCTTCGATGCAGCCGAGATCCGTAAGGTGAGGCAGATGAAGGAAGCCGGTTTTAACCTTATCCGCACCAGCCATAACCCCACCACCCGCGCCTTTCTCGATGCCTGCGACTCCATAGGCATGCTGGTCATCGACGAGGCCTTCGACGGCTGGCGCTCGGCCAAAACACCGTACGACTACTCAACACTCATCGACTCGTGCTACCGCGAGGACATCCATGCCATGGTGCTGCGCGACCGCAACCACCCCAGCGTCGTCTGCTGGAGCATCGGCAACGAGGTCATCGAGCGCAAGGACATCCGCGTCATTACCACCGCCCGACAGCTGAAGAGGGCCATACTCGAGGCCGACGACACGCGCCCCGTGACCGAGGCACTCTGTGCGTGGGACAACGACTGGGAAATCTACGACCCGCACGCCGAGGTGCTCGACGTGGTGGGCTACAACTACATGATTCACAAGCACGCCAGCGACCACCAGCGCAACCCCAAGCGCGTGATGTGGCAGACGGAGAGCTATCC
>CAMZHB010000230.1 GCA_947306605.1 uncultured Prevotellaceae bacterium
CTCCCCGCTGTTTTATGCCTATCTGAAAGAACTCAAGGCTGCCAAGGACATTTACGACAAGCCCAAAAACCAGCACAAGTCGCTGATTGACGGAAATAAGCTCACGGAAGCGCAAGCGAAGATGCTGATTGACGCCCACTGGAAAGCAGACGGGAAAGAACTTGAGGTGAAGAAGAAGTACACGCCCCTGTTTGTCGGCGTGATAGGCCAACAAAAAACTTACAAGATGTTTCGTTTGGCCAATGACAAACTGAAATAAGCGCCGAAAAGACTGATATAGCCGATGAAGTATTTGATGTGCTTTATCATTGCAAGCATGTGCGTGCTCCTTCTCTCGCTCCAACGGCGGGCCAAGAGGGATGCGGACAAAGACGCGTGCCCCACGGACACGGGCAGACGCCGCTTCTTCAGTCTGTCAACGAACGTGGCGTCGAACCGTACCGTCGAAGGAATCCGTGAACGGGTAAAAAGCGGTGTAGCCATCATTGAAAACAAGCAGAACGCGCATTCAAGGAATCCCATAGTCCCGGCAGGCGCTGTCAGCTACGACCTGTTCTCAAAGAAGTGCAACGCCTGCCAGCGTTGCGTTGAGGTGTGCCCCACCCACGCCCTTCAACCCAAAATCAGCATGGACTCGCTGATGATTCCACAGTTGATTCTCACACAGAACTGCTGCCTGTGGGATTGTACAAAGTGCAACGACGTGTGCCCGACTGATGCGCTGCAAAAAATAACTGTTGAAGAAAAGACCGACATAAAGATCGGACGTGCCGTATGGCTTCAGAAGAATTGCATCGCAATGACAGACGAAACGGCATGCAATGCCTGTGAAATCGCATGTCCCAACGGTTCCATCAGCATGTTGCAAAACGGACGCAAACGCTTTCCTATAATTAACGAAGGGAATTGTATCGGCTGCGGAATGTGTGTAGCAGCATGCAAGGCCGCCCCAATTAAAGCAATCTACGTTGAAGGCTTTGCAGAACACCAGGCCATATAGTTTAAATCGGAGTTTATTCACCTCAAAAAGTATAATATCATGGACAGGAGAGAGTTTATTAAAAAGATGGGCGCCACCACAGCGGCGGCTTCGGCTATCGTTTATGCCAAAGGGCGAAGCAAGGCAACCGGAGGGCTTGACAAATTATTCTCATCTGAGAATGAGCCAACTGACAATATGACAAAACGGACTTTTTCTAGCATACAAAAACCTGTAAGCCTTTTAGGATATGGCGGAATGCGTTGGCCAACAATTAAAAACGACAATGGCCATCAAGTCATTGACCAGGAAAAGGTAGAGAGCCTTATTGATTACGCCATGAAGCATGGTGTGAATTATTATGACACAGCCCCCGTATACCATGGCGGAGCTTCCGAAGGCGCAATGGGAAAAGCGCTATCCAGATACCCACGAGAGAGTTATCAAATCGCCACAAAATTATCGAATTTCAATAAATCACAATGGAATGTCGATGCTGCCAAGAAAATGTATGAACATTCCATGAAACAACTCCAAGTTGATTACATCGATTACTACCTTCTGCACAGCTTGGGCAAAGGCCGTGATTCTTTTATTCAACGTTTTGCAGAGAATGGTATATTGGACTTCTTGCAAGAAGAACGCAAACAGGGACGAATCCGACATCTGGGATTTTCTTTCCATGGTGACCGCGAGTCTTTCCTAACTGCGCTCGACTATCCCGTAAAATGGGATTTCGTACAAATACAATTAAACTATTTCGATTGGATTACCGACTCCGACGAACGACCCAGCGCACAGTATATGTACTCTGAATTGGAGAAAAGAGGGATTCCTGTCGTCGTAATGGAACCATTGCTGGGAGGACGTTTGGCTAAACTTGACAATAGTCTGATGGAAGAACTCAAAAAACGTGATGCGGAAAAATCACCTGCATCATGGGCTTTCCGGTTCGTGGGTAGTTTACCACAAATCATGACTGTGTTGAGCGGTATGACCTACATGTCACACTTGACAGAGAACATCGATGTCTTTTCACCGCTTGTACCCATTACGGAAGACGAACAAACGTTCCTTCAAGAGACGGCTGTTTCAATGATGAAGCATCCTGTCATTCCGTGTACGGCTTGTCGTTATTGCATGCCTTGTCCTTATGGGGTTGATATCCCGGGTAATTTCGCTTATTTCAACAAACAGTTGCTCGCAGGACAAGTTCCGGCCAGCCGACAATCGGCTAACTACGCCAAAGCCAGGAAACGCTTCCTTGCAGATATTGGTAAGTCCGTAAATGCTAAAGCTCAGTCGACACATTGTACGGCATGTGGCCACTGTTTGCCACAATGCCCGCAACATATTCAGATTCCAGACCAGATGAAGCGGATTAACGCACTCATAGAAGAATTCAAAAACAAAAAATCATAATAATTCGAAGAAGAACAAATGTCAGGGAAAGAAGATATAGGGACATTTTGGGACCATTTGGACGCCTTGCGTTCGGTGCTCTTTAAGATAATTATCGCCGTATTGGTTTTTACAGTCCTCGCGTTCGGTTTCAAGGAGACTTTGTCTGATATTGTCATGGCACCAAAGAACGCCGACTTTATCAGCTACCGTTTGATGGGCCGTATAGGGGAGATGCTTAATATGCCATTCATTATACCGCAAGACTTTAAGGTAGAAATGATCAACACAAAATTGGCATCGCAATTCCTAATTCATATGAAGATGGCCCTGATGATGGCTGTGCTTTTGGTTTCTCCCTATATTCTCTACGGCTTGTTCTCTTTTGTGTCTCCCGCCCTTTACACAAACGAGCGCAAGTACACTATCCGCATTGTCTTTGGCGGATATGTCATGTTCTTACTCGGAGTTGCCGTAAGCTATTTCGTGATTTTCCCTCTCACATTCCGTTTTTTGGGAACTTACCAATTCAGTTCCGATGTTCAAAACTTCATTAATTTGGAGTCATACATTGATACGATGCTGATGTTGAACCTCATGATGGGCATCGTGTTTGAGTTACCCATTGTAAGTTGGCTCTTGGCAAAGCTGGGGTTCATCTCCGACCGCTTTATGATAAGCTATCGGCGTCATGCCATTGTTGTCATCCTGATTATTGCAGCCATCATTACCCCCACGTCCGAT
>CAMZHB010000231.1 GCA_947306605.1 uncultured Prevotellaceae bacterium
TCTTATTATCTGTTAAGTATTGTTTTATCTTTTCCTCTGACCATGAGGCAAACTCCGACTCTTCTGCGCCATGTGCTTTTAATAAAGTTGGGTCAAATTTGTAATGCAATCCATCCATTTTGCTAAAAATCTTCTTCAGCGCATTTTTCATGTCACCCTTTTCAGAAAATGAAATACCTTGACCAGCAACGGTATATATTGTTGAACCAGTAACATCCTGGAATGTTACCATTAACGTACTATGGCCTCCGTAAACGATATTCCATTCATAAGTTGTAATGAGTAATAATGCTTTATCTTCATTGCTCATGTCTTCTATTTCATAGGAAGCGACAAGTTTGAATCCTATCTTAGACAAGTATTCAGATAGTCTGTCTTCAACGCCATATAAATTTCCAGTCTCTTCGACATGAACAAATTTATAGCCATTAATCTTGTGTGCAGATATTGTAATGGAGCACATCATTAAAATAAAATAGAAAAGATGTTTCATATTATATGTATTTAAAATAATTCTTTATGTTTCAGCGGATAAAATTTAAGATGGCTATTACAGATTGTTTTTATGAGACGCATGCTCTGAAACCACATAGAATTAGAATGATAATGATGAGAATTAGAAAAAGTAGGCAGCACCCTTTTCGCTCCTCATCACTAGTGTCACCGTCTAGCATTGGAATGATTGCGATGCCGCCTCCAAAATACACAACGAACACTAACACACCTATCAAAATAGAAAGAATTATGGACATTCCATCTAATTACATTTTGTCCCTCCAGTTCCATAAGGACAATTTATTATTTGTATGCAGAAGCGTGGCACTGTATGCCGCTTCTTCTAATGGAGGTTGTAGGAATTACCTTGATGTGTAGATGCAGTATCCAGCCCGCGCTATTCGCGCGAACCATTACACTGTACTCGCACATCTTTGGAAGTTTCCTACATTTCCATTAGCAAGTCGAGCATAACGCTTCGTTTTTTCCAATAAAATAGTGCTTTCCTTTCGGATTGCGATGCAAAGGTACGGATAATTAAGGAACTAAACAAGGTTTCAGCAAAATTGTTTGGATAAATCGGGGAAAGTGCCTACATTGTCAGTTATAATAAGCTTAGACTATACTCCAATCATTATGATGAACAGCAAAACACACAATGAAAAGCCGAAGCGGAGGTTCTGCGCAGCTACGGACGGGCCGAGAATCAGGGGGCTCTATGCCACGATGCGGACGGCAGACTTGGCCCGAGAAATGGGATTGACGGTGAAACAGATAGTGAACTACGCCTATCGTCGGAATACGGAGCAATGGACGAGGAAACACTCATCCCTTTTGTCTCAAGTAAACAGCGAAAACGGGAAAAGAGGTGGCCGACCGCAAAAATAATCCTTTTTATAAAGCGAATACTTTTTTAGTTCCAGAATTTCTTCGTTCATTTGCAGCCGAATCAAAGACTTGCATCGGCGAGAACATCGAAAAGACGCTGGCAGAAATCTCCGGAAAGTAAAACAGGCTTGCCCGTTGTTGGCAAAGGCGAAATGAAATAAAAACAAGCTTGCCCGACGTGGGCAAAGGCAAAATAAAAAAATAAATGGCTTGCCCGACGCGGGCAAAGGCAATTTGAAATTGAAATACGTTTGCCCGACGTGGGCAAGGTTAATAAAAAATAAAAACATGTTTGCCCAATCCGGGCAAGGCTGAAATAAAACGAAAACACTTTTGCCCACGACGGGCAAGGTTGAACCGAAAATAAAACAGATTGTCAAACTCAAAAAAAACTACGATCATGATTACAGTCAAGACATTGCATTCACTCCCGAATGCCTTTCATTTCGAAACGGTGATGAAGACGCTGGAGCGCGTGGGAGCCACGACCGTTCCGCAGCAAAACGCTGGCGTGAGGCCGCTCTTTGAGGACCTAATGACGAAGTTCCAGCGCGAGGACACAGCCTACAAGCAGTCGCAGAAGAACTTCAAGTCGGACCAGATAAAGGCGCTCGACGAGGAGCGCGACAGCTACGCCGAGTGCATCCGCCGTGTGGCAGAGGCGTGGGAGAAACTGCCCGACGCGAGGTGGTCGGACCCCGCAAAGCTCATCGTGCAGGTCTATAAGGACTACCAGTTCCGCGCGACGGAGGCTCGCATCGCGGAGTCGGCAAAGCTGATGAACATGTTCCAGGTGTTCGACGATGAGGCACATACGGCGGCACTCGACACGCTGGGCTTGCAGCCGCTGGTGGGTGCGCTCCGTGGAGCAAACACGCAGCTGCGCGAGCTGATGTCCGACCGCTCGACGGAGCAGGCTGAATACATCGTGGGCGAACTGCGTGCGGCGCGTCTGGAGGTGGATGAAGCGTACGCGAAGCTCATTGCCTACCTCAACGCCCTGCTGCTCATCAGCCCGACGGAGGAGCTGACGCAGCTGGAGAAGGTGCTCAACGCGGACATCAAGCTGCTGGAGGCTCAGCTGGCTGCCGGCAAGAGGCACGGGGCGTCGTCTTCGTCGAAGGGCGGCACGTCGGACAGCGGCGGCACAGTCATCAGCAACGAGGACACGATTCACGGCTTGGAGTAACAGACCCAAGCCGTGAATAATTCAAAATTTATAAATTCAAAATTCAAAATTGGGCTACGCCACGAGCTAAAGCTTGATTCAAAATTCAAAAAAATGCTGCCCGGATGTCTTTGGACGTTCGGGCAGCTTGTTTTTGGGGCTTTTTGACTTCATTCTGCAAGATATTTGGCGAAATAAATGACATAAATCAAGAAAACGAAGTTAATATATAACATTCTGCTCTGTTTTCTTTGTGTTTTATGACAAAATGCGCTACCTTTGCCATGCAAACAGAACAAAATGGCTTGCCATTAAATTGTAAATCGTCAAATTGTAAATGAACAAGGGTTTATATCAAGAAGCATACGAACACGATGCCTGCGGTGTGGGCATGGTGGTGAACATTCATGGAGGCAAGAGCCATGAACTTGTTGACAACGCATTGAAGGTGCTGGAGAACATGGAGCATCGTGGTGCAGAGACGCGTGACAAGACAGGCGACGGTGCCGGCATCATGGTGCAGATTCCGCATGAGTTCATCCTGCTGCA
>CAMZHB010000232.1 GCA_947306605.1 uncultured Prevotellaceae bacterium
ATTATCAGTAATGGACTTTAAAATAGCAGTATTGGCCGGAGACGGAATCGGCCCTGAGATTTCCGAACAAGGAGTGGAGGTAATCAAAGCCGTCGCAAACAAGTTTAATCACAGAGTGAAGTTCAAATCCGCTTTATGCGGTGCAGCCGCGATTGATGCCGTTGGAGACCCATTTCCATCAGAGACGTTTCAAATTTGTAAGGAGTCCGACGCCGTATTCTTCTCTGCTGTCGGTGACACACGCTTTGACAACAATCCTACAGCAAAGGTACGTCCCGAACAAGGCCTTTTGGCCATGAGAAAACAGCTTGGTCTTTTTTCCAATATCCGACCTGTACAAACCTTTGCCTGTTTACTTCACAAATCACCTCTGAAAGACGAATTGATAAAAGGCGCAGATTTCATCTGCATACGCGAGCTGACTGGTGGCATGTACTTTGGTGAGAAATACGAAGACGACGATAAAGCTTATGACACCAATTACTATACCCGTCATGAAGTGGAACGTATTCTGAAAGTCGGAGATGAGTATGCCCGACGCCGGAACAAACATCTCACAGTCGTAGATAAAGCCAACGTTCTCGCATCTTCCCGCCTGTGGCGTAAGGTTGCTCAGGAAATGGCCCCACAATATCCTGACGTTGTCACTGATTACATGTTCGTTGACAATGCTGCGATGCGTATGATTTCAGATCCACGCTTCTTTGACGTAATGGTGACGGAGAATACTTTTGGTGACATTCTCACAGACGAAGGTTCATGCATCAGTGGTTCGATGGGCTTGCTCCCGTCAGCATCAACCGGTACAGGAACGCCGGTGTTTGAACCCGTACATGGTTCCTGGCCCCAGGCAAAAGGGATGAACATCGCCAATCCTTTGGCTCAAATTCTTTCAGCCGCCATGTTGTTCGAGTATTTCGGGTGTAAAGCCGAAGGACAATTGATTCGCGAAGCCGTGGATGCTTCTCTGGAAGCTGAAGTACGGACTCCAGAGATTCAAGTTGAAGGTGGAGAAAAATATGGAACGCGCGAAGTGGGCGCTTGGATTGTCAATTACATCAACAAAGCCTAAGTGCATGAGGCAATATCAAAGATAGAATTATCTGACTCAATTATAGAAAATCTCATATTTGACATCATTAAAATTAAATCCGACTTACGATGAAAAGAACTTATTTAATTACGCTATGTCTCCTGGCTAGCCTATTCAGTATGGCCCAGACACAAGTGGTAGCCCATCGTGGTTACTGGAGAACCGAAGGTTCTGCACAGAACAGCTTAGCTTCTTACCGGCATGCTGACCGTATCGGTTGCTATGGCTCAGAAATTGACGTGTGGATTACTCGTGACGGGACGGTAATGGTAAACCACGACCCCGGATACAAAGGTGTTGTACTTGAAACGGCTACAACAAGTGAAGCCAAAGCATTAGTGCTCTCAAATGGCGAACATATGCCCACGCTGGAAGAATATCTTCAAACGGCAAAAAAAGGTAAGGCAAAACTTGTTATAGAAATTAAGACGCACAAGGACCTCTGGCGACAGAATGTATGCGTTGACAAGGTACTGGAACTGGTAAAAAAATACAAGATGACGAAACGCGTGGACTATATTGCTTTTTCATATGCCGCAGTGCTTCGTCTCATCGAGAAAGCCCCGAAAGGAACAGAGGTATATTATCTTAGTGGTGACAAAAGCCCTGCAGAGTTAAAAGCAGTCGGATGTACTGGTCCCGATTACAACGAAAATGTATTCTTAACAAAACATCCCGAATGGCTGAACGAATTCAAACAACTGGGTCTCAAAATTAACGTGTGGACAGTCGATTCTGAAGAAAACTTGCGCTACTTCATTAAAAACGGTGTGGAATTTATTACGACCAACGAGCCTGAACTGCTGCAAAAACTGCTGAAAGAGTAGGGCTGTATCAAATAAAAAACAAAATAGGAGCGATTTACAAAACTGAATCGCTCCTATTATTATATTTAAATCAAAGTCTTACAACATGCACTCCTTTACAAAATCTCTCATCTCAGACTCTGCTTGAGTGGCACTTTGATATAGCTTCCATTGAGCCCGAGAACGAACCAGGTTATGTTCAGCATACTGGGTTTTATAATAAGTATCACCATTAAGGTAGTCCGCCAAGAAACGTACGGTCTGCATAAATGGGAACAAGCGAGCGGCAAATGGAATATGTTCTAATTCAACTGGCAATAAGAAACTGCGAGCTGATTTTATGTACCCTCGGGCAAAGGCGCGGAAAATGTCCATATTGAAACTTACATTATCGAGATCGGGATCATCTTCTTTGCCTGTGTTTGCTGCACTACGTAGAAAGTCACCAATATCAGAGAACACAAAGTTCGGCATTACAGTATCAAGGTCGATAACACAAAGTACATTACCATCGCGGTCAAACATCAAATTATCCACCTTTGTGTCGCAGTGGCAAATGCGCTTTGGCAAAACACCGTGACGGTACATGCGTTCGGCTTGACACATTTCAAAAGAATCTTTTTCTATAGAATCGACCAATTCTTGTACCTCATTGAGGCGGCCAGCTTTGTCATCGCGCACAGCTTCACGCAACTGCTTCATACGAAACTCCATGTTGTGGAAATTAGGTATAGTTTCGCCCAGCTCTGTGCCAATGTCTGCCAACGAAGCTTGGAAATCACCGAAAGCAAGTCCGACTTCATACGAAGATTCAGGCGTTACCTCACTTTTAGTAACAGCATCGGGAATAAAACGCATGATTCGCCAGTAGCGAGCATCGGCATCCTTATAATAATACTTGCCATTAATGGCAGGAATGAAGGAGAGAACTTTGCGATCTATGTCTTTCTCTCCTCTTGACTCAAGTTTGTTGCGGATATGCGACGTTACAGCCACGATGTTATCCATCAACATATCTACGTTCTGAAAGATAGCGTCGTTTACGTGCTGCAGAACATAGTCCGGAGTCTTAGACTCTACAGTTGTTACTTTAAATGTGTCATTGATTAGCCCATTTCCCAGAGGTTTAATCTCACTGACACGGCCATCAATTGTAAATTGGGCCACAATAGCGAGTAATTGTTCTTTGTCCATA
>CAMZHB010000233.1 GCA_947306605.1 uncultured Prevotellaceae bacterium
CAAGTCGCCAAGAATGACGACTCTCCTGCAAGTCGCCAAGAATGACGACTCTCCTATAAACAGACATAATATGCAGTTAGCAGTTAGCAGTTAACAATCAGCCTTGGGGGGTGAACGTTTTCGCCCCTTTTTCTTTTTCACCCTTCACAAATCAACCTTCACCGTAACCAAAAAAATGTATTTTTGCAGGCTATAAATTTTAACAGTCAATTCTTAAAATTAAAACGTACCAATATGAAGCGATTAAGTTTACTTTTATTCGCGGTTTTGTTCGCTTTTTGCGGACTGAACGCGCAAACTGTGGTTTTAAGCGAGGATTTCTCCGGTGTTGCCGACACCAACACCTCCATCGCTCTCCATCTGGATAACTACACCCAGGTTTCGGGATGGACCGGCAACTGGGTGTATTCCAGCACTCAAAAAGTGAGAGTCGGCAAAAGTGCGGAAGGCGGTTTCATCATGACCCCCGCCCTCGACCTTTCTGGCAACAACGGCGGATTCTCCGTCACTTTTGACCTCAAGGCTTGGAATAACGACCAAACCAGAATGTACGTGGAGGTCAACGGGGTGGACCATCTCGTGGAAGGTCTGAGCACCACCCAATTCAACACCTACACCTTGACTTTCACCGGCGGCACCACGGCTACCACCGTGAAATTCAAAAGTTACCAGGCCTCCAAAGCCCGTTTCTTCCTTGACAACATCGTCATCACCTCTCAGCCTGCCGGCCCCGACACCATCGGTCCCGTTGTCACCGGTGTGACTCCAGACAACAGCACCCTGGCCGTCTCCTTCAACGAAGTCGTCGACCCCGCCACGGCTCAGAATGCAGGCAACTACGCGTTGAACAACAACATTTCCATCACTTCCGCCACCCTGAACGGAAGCGTGGTCACATTGGCGGTCTCCCCTGCCCTTTCCGAAGGCAGCACCTACACACTGATCGTCAACAATGTGGCTGATGCGGAAGGCAACGTGATGACCCCCGACACGGTCACCTTCACATACGGCGTTGACCCGGAGTTCCAAGTGGCAAACATCGCTGCTCTCCGCGCCAAATGGACCGATGCCCTTGACCCTGACAACACCCACTTCGGCCACGATGTCTACAAACTCACCGGCCACGTGATTGTCACCGGCATCAACGACAGCTACCGCCACCAAATCTTCATCCAAGATGCCACCGGCGCCATCGTCATTGACGACCCCAACGAAAAGATAGTCAGCGCGTTGGAGACTGGCGACGAGATCACAGGCCTTTACGGCACCCTCACAGACTATTACGGTCTGCTGCAGTTCGCCGTCACGGAGGAGTTCAATGCCCCCGCCATCTCCATCTACAACGATGTCACCCCGCTCACCGTCACCGTATCTGACATGCAGGACATCAACTACATGAACGCCCACCAGTGCGAGCTCATCCGCATGGAGGGGGTTTCGTTCAACGAGACGGGTTCCTTCGCGAACGGCACGAAATACACGCTGACACAGAACGGCGTAAGCGGCACAGGCGTGTGGATTCATTTCTACAACGTGCCGGGTATCACCGGCGAAGCCATCCCCGTCGGCCCGACCGACATCACCGGCGTGAACAAAATCTCCTACAGCCAATACTATCTGATTCCGCGTACCGGCTCTGACATCGGCACCGGCCTGACGCAATATCTCACGGAGAACGACGTAACGGTCTACCCGAACCCCGTCGCCGACCAGCTGACCGTCACCCTCCGCACTGATGCCTTCCGTGTGAGCGAAATGGCCATCTACGACCTCAACGGCAAGCTTGTGACGACACAGCCCGTCGAGGACAACCAAATCAGCGTGAACGCCGCCCGCCTCGCCACCGGCAGCTATTTCCTGCGCCTGAGCGACGGCAGAAACAGCGTCACCACGAAGTTCGTGAAAAGGTAGGACTTGCGACTTGAGACGTAAAAAAAGCCGCATGTATCGGAGGATGCATGCGGCTTTTTTTAACAGTCTTTCTGAGGACTATCATCTCTCAAAGGCAAAAACTTCCTCTAACCGGCTATTCTGGAAGACATCGGAACAGAAGATGAGATTCGGGTAAAGCGGTAGGTTGTGGCGGCGACCTTCGGAGAGGTCGTTTCCCGTAACCTGTTGATACAGAAAGCAAACCAACTCGGTACAATAGAACGCGGTGCTGTCGTCCGCATCGAAGAGGTTGTCGAAAAGGGGATGACGTTCGTGATAGAGCGCAAGCCCGCGATGGCGCAGCGACAAAGTATCGGTCGGAGAGACAGGATAGCGGTACACGCCCCCATTCACGGCCCGGTCGCTGCGAAAAAAGGTGCCGATAGGTTCAAGCTTCACGCTGTCTTCCTCCTGCTTCGCGGCCCTCTCGTTGGGCACGGCATGCAAGACGTACCAGCCATCGCCGTTCCAGACCACCATACCCACGTGCGTATAGAGACTGCTGCGGTCGAGGGTGCTGACAGTACGGCTCTCCTTGCTGATACCTGTGCGGAAGGCGAGGTCGCCGCTCTGCAGACGCACAGTGTCAGGCAGCACGTAATCCTCAACCGGAACATCCCGACGACAAGCGGCGAACATCAGCGAAAGGCAAAAGAAAAAGGCAGAGACAACCCGAAGGCTCCCTCCACCTTTATTCGCAAAAAGGTGTCTGTTAGGCATGGAGTTTCCACTTGCCGTCCACTTTCATCAATTTCATTTCTTTAGTACTCTCTTCCGGCTCCTCATTAAAGGAAGAAGTCACAGTGCTTTTCACCTCCACCGTGGCACTGTTGCCGTCATCGGAAATCTTTTCCGAAAGAATCTCGAAATCAACGACTTTAATGTCAAAGCCCTTGTATTTCTCAATCTGCTTTTGGATAGCTTCCTGGTCGGTAATATCCGTGTAGGAGAGCGCTTTCTCATAGTCACCAGCCTGAAGCGCTTTGAAATAAGCCTTGACCGTGTCGGACGGGGAGGAGGACTTGCAAGAGGTCATACCGAAAACGGCAACGACAGCACAAAGGATAACGATTAACTTTTTCATAACTTACTAATTTAATGAATACTATATGGGGTTTATTATGTTGCTATCGACTTCTAACCTTTCGGGAGGAATCCGGC
>CAMZHB010000234.1 GCA_947306605.1 uncultured Prevotellaceae bacterium
ATTTGATCAATCCTTTGGAAGACGGCGGCTTTGATGCATATGGTGCTTCATATGTGGCATATAACAAGTCGCAACTCGGAGGTATCCATGCCTTTGACTTTAATATCTCCACGAATCTTGCTGAGCAATTCTACCTAGGCCTTACTTTGGGGGCGCAAAACGTGAATTTCAAGAGCATTTCCCTGTATTCGGAGGATATGATCAATTATGAGGGCGTCGATGCCGGTTATTACGATTTGATTAACGACCGTGAACTGACCGGTAACGGATTCAACGTGAAGTTTGGCTTTATTGCGCGTCCGGTAAAGAGTTCTCCGTTCCGCATTGGCCTGGCTGTTTCGTCGCCTACCTATTATAATTTGAAGTACCGTGCTTCTTCCGACCTTTATGCCAACTATAACGACGGCTTAGACCCGGAACATCAATACACCGATGTAGACCGCTTCCGCTATAATATTCATACACCGTGGAAGTTCAACCTTAGTTTGGGCCATACCATAGCTAACCAGTTGGCCATCGGAGCTGAGTACGAGTATTCCGACTACAGCACAGCGAAGGTGACTTATGACGACGGTAATGACTGGGATTGGGACTGGTCGAACGAAACTGACGACCGTGAACTCAACCGTCAGGCCGACCGTTACCTGGCTGGAGTACACACGTTCAAACTTGGTGCCGAGTGGATGGTAGACAAGAGTTTTGCAATCCGTGCCGGCTACAATCATGTGACGTCTCCGTTTGAGAGCAAGGCTTTCCTGAACCAGACAATCAACAGTGCATCGCTCGACTATGCGACTTCTACCAACTATATGAACCTTTCCGGCATCAATCGTTGGACTGTCGGCATCGGTTACAATGTCGGTAACTTCTATGTGGACGCTGCTTGTCAATATCAGAACCAACACGGCGATTTCTACGCTTTTTCAACGCAGAACGGCAATGAAAACGAGATTAACGATTGTCCTCGTCAGCGCCTTGACCTGAGTCGCACGCAGCTGATGCTTACTTTGGGATTCCGCTTCTGATTTTTAATTTATCAATATGGGGAGGCTGTTCCGGAAATGAGGGATGGCCTCTTCTTTTTTTGTCTTGGAAGACTGACACCCGCGTCTGCATAGTTGTATCTCCGACATAGAATAAAGAACGAGCCATATAAAACATTTTATGTGGCTCGTTGCTGAAACTGTGTGGCCTGTTCTTCTGACGAAGTGCCACCGCTGTCGGTGTGTCCTCAATTTAATGGCCCGATTGCTTGATGATGTCTTCCGTACAATAGGCTTTGACCAGCGGACGGCAATTGTATTGTGACGCCATTACCTCACCGTAGGCACCGGCTGAAAGAATGGCGAGCAGATGTCCGCGTTCAACGGTCGGAAGCAGTTCGTCGGTCCCGAAAGTGTCGGTACTCTCACAAATGGGTCCCACTACGTCGTAGCGATGACGCTTCTTGTCTGTGGCACTCAGGTTGATGATTTTGTGATGTGCCTGATATAGGGCCGGACGTATTAGTTCCGTAAATCCTGCATCAACGATAGCGAAACGCTTGGTGCGTGTCCGTTTTACGAAGATGGTCCTGGTGATGAGTGAACCCCATTGCGCCGAGAGCGCACGGCCTAATTCGCAATGTATAACTTGATTGGGTCGCAGGCGGAGGTATTTCTTGAAGGTAGCAAAGTACTTGTTGAAGTCGGGCAGGGGATTATCCTGCGGTTTGTCGTAGTCAATGCCGAGCCCACCGCCTACATTGATGCTGCATGTCTGGATTCCTGCGGCCTCAAGAGCATCTTGGATTTTGTTAATGCGGCTGCTGAGAATTCGGAAACTGTTATAGTTCAGAATTTGTGAACCAATGTGGAAGTGAAGTCCGTAATAGTTCACGTTAGGCAGGTTAATGGCGTGCTTAACGGCCTTGAGCATGTCGTCAAGTGCGATTCCGAATTTGTTATCTTCCAGTCCGGTCGTAATGTACTCATGCGTGTGGGCGTCAATATTCGGGTTGATGCGCAGGGCCACGTTTACGGTCTTGTCCATCTGCCCTGCCAACTGGTTTATGATGTCCAACTCTTCGAGGCTCTCCACGTTGAAACAGAGAATGTCGTTTGAAATGGCGAGCATAATCTCTTTGTCGGTTTTTCCAACGCCTGCAAACATGATTTTATCAGCAGATATGCCGGCCTTAATGCAGAGTTCAATTTCTCCGCCGCTGACACAGTCGGCGCCAAAACCGGCATCGCGTACATATTGAAGGACACGCGGATTTGCATTCGACTTTACCGCAAAATGAACTGTGGTATTGGGAATCTGAAGTGAAGCCTGCCGCGCTGCATCAAAGGTCTGGCCCAGCAGAGCTGTGTCATAGTAATAAAAAGGAGTCTCAATCTGCCCGAAAGCATTGAGAATGGTCTTGTCAAATTTCATTTGAAAATGTGATTGCTGAGTTCTTGAAGCGCTTGACGTTTGTTGGCTTGGCTCACAACAAATGAAATGTTGTGGTTGCTGCCTCCGTAAGAAATCATACGGACTGGAATGTTTTGCAAGCCTGATGTGATGAGAGATTCAAAGCCTGTATTTTTACTACGGAGGTCTCCAACAACGCAGATGATGCACATGTTGCGGTCTATCTGGACTGTACCGTATTTTTTAAGCTCTTCAGTAATGTCTGCAAGGTATGAATCGTCGTCTATGGTCATGGAAATTCCGACTTCAGAGGTTGTGACCATGTCGATACTCGTGTGGAACGTCTCGAAGATGTCGAAAACTTTTTTCAAGAAGCCCGATGCAAGTAGCATGCGGGACGAAACAATTTTGATAACAGTGATGTTGTCTTTTGCAGCAATTGCTTTTATCTTTTTAACCTCCGTTTCGTTGTTTATGAGCGTTCCTTCGGCTTCGGGATTCATTGTGTTGAGCAATCTCACGGGTATGCCGGCAAATTTAGCGGGAAGAACACACGTGGGATGCAGTATCTTGGCTCCGAAGTAGGCTAATTCGGCCGCTTCCTCAAAGTGGAGTTGATGGACGGGCTGTGTGTTTTCTACATAACGGGGGTCATTGTTGTGCATGCCGTCGATGTCAGTCCG
>CAMZHB010000235.1 GCA_947306605.1 uncultured Prevotellaceae bacterium
TTTCGTCAGGCCCGACCGGAGTGTCACGGTATAAGAGTCAGGGTACTGCCTGTGTTCAGTTAGAAATAGATTGGATTGTCGTTCTCGTCGAAAAACACCCACTCGTCATCATCATCGTCATAGCCTTTCTCCATCGCTTTTTGTCTGGACAGTTCTGCTTTTCTTTTGGCTATTTTCCGACGGCGTTCCTTTTTCTTGAATTCTTCCTGAGCCTCTTTATCGTTCCACATCTTAATAAAAAGGCAAATGAAAATACATACAAAACAAGCGAAGATAAACCATCTCCAAAATACCGGCATGGAGGAAAACATCCACAGAATGCCAAATATGCCCCATGGCCACAAAAAACCTTCAATCAGTTTTCCCATATTCAGTTACATTTTTCCACGACCTTTGCCAAATCCTCCGGTGAGAATGGCGCAGAGCACACCAATAAACAAGATGCAATCGCCAATGAAATTGAAAAAATCGTTCACCACATTTATTATAACCATAACTTCCAAATTAGTAAGTTGTTAAACCATTGTTGTCGTAATTTTGGCCACCTCAAACACATTCCCATTTTCTTCGCAATAGATTTTGGCCGTTATTTCGTTGCCTTCCACCATTTTTTTGCGTAACATGGCTTTGGAGGTTTCCGTTGCTTCGTGCTTTGCACTTTCAAAGTCGGGGTAATAATTCCGAAGGATGTCAATACCTTCAAATTCGTAATAATACTTTCTCATAATTCTGAATGTATTTTGAAGTTATTATTATAGGTGCGATCCGCTTATCTGACGGCAGCACCACAGGGCCAGTGCCAGCCACAGGAGGAAGAGTCCACGCAGCAATACGGACATTTCCACAGGAAAAATAAGGGCAACCAGGGCGATGCCGGCATGGAGGATGCGCAGGGCTTCGCCAGTAGTGAGCGGTTGTCCGGCAATCCATGAGCAGAGTTCGGTGAAGCGGCCCAAACGGGGCTTCAGGCGGTTCATGAACACTCCGGAAAGACGTGAGGGGAGCATTTTGAGTGTGCGGAGGCTACCGCGGAACGATTCCGCGAATTTCTGCACGAGGGCAGTCAGGAGTTCGTCGGTTGTGAAGTTTGCCAGAGCGAGGGTGGCAGATGTTTCCTTTCTCATTGTCGTATTCTTTTTCTATTTGACAATGCAAAGGAACAAGGCTTTTTTGACAGACTACGTCACAACCAAATGTTTTTGTGTTAAAAATGCGGTTGTTGTCGGAGATAATTCAAAAATTCGGGGCAATCGACCACTTCGACGGCTCCGGGCAACCCCAGCACGAAGCGTCCCACGCCCTTCCAACTGCATACCTGGGTACGGAGCAGCCAGTGGTCGCCGTCTGCCGTAAGTTGCGTGGCTGCGGCAGGATATTCCTCGAGCAGCAGCTGTTTGGCCAAGGTGTTGAGACGGAGCGTGACAGAGCGTTGCTGTTCGTCGCTGAAGTGAAACAGGTCGGTGTGGAGCGTGCGGTGCTCGTCTTCGTGACTCCAGCGTACGTCGTCAAGCATGACGACACGGCCGATACGTTCCACCTTGAAGGTCTTGCATTGGCCAGTGCTGTGCTCGTAGCAGCGGATGTCCTCATTGTGGCTGAGAAACTGGAAAGGTTCCACCAGGCGGTCACTCACGGAGTCGGAACGCAGGGAACGGTAACCGCGCAACACGGCGACACGGCCGTAACGGATGGCGCGGTAGAGCTGATGCAAGTTTTCGGCATAGACGGGGTCGGCCTCGTGACGTTGCAGGATGGAGTTGTCGTAGAGTTGAAGCAACTTGTTTTTCAGGTGCGTCACTTCGGGGGACGCGTCGGCTACAGAATCTAGCACGTTGCCCAGGAGAATGGCCTCGGAATCGGTGAACTGCACCTGAGAGGAGATTTTCTGAAAGAACGGCGACGATTTGTCCAGCCGGTAGCATTCACCATCCTTTTCGACCACGAACCCCATGCGGCGGAAAGCATCGAGGTAACGGTAGAAGGTGCGCGTGGAGAAGCCCAGCAGACGGCAGATAGCGTCTTTCGTCTGTTGCCGGTTTTGCGCAAGCATCAGCATCAGTTGCAACTGGCGTTCAAAGATATTCAGTTCCATACTTACGAAAAGTCGAAAGGCAGTTCGGGGGCCTCGATGCCCAGCAGATTAAATGTCATGCGGTGGTAGGGTGTCGTGCCACAGCGTCGGATAGCCTCACGATGGGCCTTGGTGGGATAGCCCTTGTTCTTATTCCACTGGTATGCAGGATATGCCTCGTGGAGTGCGGCCATATAGTCATCGCGGTAAGTCTTGGCCAGAATGCTGGCGGCTGCAATGGAGAGGTATTTGCCGTCGCCCTTTACCACGGTCTGGTATGGCAAACCTTGATAGGAGGTAAAGCGGTTACCGTCCACGATGATAGCTTCCGGGCGCATCTTCAACCCGTCGAGTGCACGGTGCATGGCCAGTATGGAGGCTCGCAAAATATTGATTTTGTCTATTTCCTCCGGCGTCACCACTCCCACGGCCCAAGCCAGAGCATCGCGCTCTATCTGTTGGCGAAGTTCGTTGCGGCGGCGTCCGGTAAGTTGTTTGGAATCGTTGATTTCGTCATTTTCATAGTCGGGCGGAAATATGACGGCTGCGGCATAGACGCTCCCGGCCAGACAGCCGCGCCCGGCTTCGTCGCAACCGGCCTCTACTTTCCCTTCATGCAAGAATGACTTTAGCTTTGACATTTGTCAGAACATTTTGGCGACACGGCGGATGCCACCAACGAGCATATCGATATCGTCCTTAGTATTATAAAAGGAGAACGAGGCGCGCACGGTGCCCTCAATGCCCAAGCGGTGCATCAAGGGTTCGGCGCAGTGGTGTCCGGTGCGCACGGCTATGCCCAGGCGGTCGAGCAGGGTGCCCATATCCAGGTGATGAATGTTGCCCACAAGAAAAGAGACGACGGCGCCCTTGTCCGGTGCCGTGCCGAAGAGGCGCACACCGTCAATTTCGGCCATGCGCTCCATGGCATATCGGGTCAGTTCATGCTCGTAAGCGGCAATTTTGTCCATTCCGATGGCATCCACGTAATCCAAG
>CAMZHB010000236.1 GCA_947306605.1 uncultured Prevotellaceae bacterium
CCTTCCTCGGCAAACATGACAGCGATATCCGGACCTGCAACGCCCGAAACATAGCTGTGATAGTTGATCGGACGGCCGACTTCGTCCTCGATCATATCAAGCGCCTTGCGCTGTGCGCGTACCTGCTTGCGTGTGACGGGAACGCCGCCGATACCCTGCGGCGTGCCTTCGATCAGTCCGTCGAAGTGGCTTTGTCCCGCGGTGCGAATGACCATGATATGGTCTGCGCCGTGGTGCGCTGCCATACGCATGCGGCCTTTCCGTCGTCTTGAATGGTGACGACGGGCTTTGAGTTGGCCATGTTCCCGTCGGCATCAGGACTGACGGGCAGATGTTTCCATGTGCCGTCGGGCTGGCGGAAGGCAGACATGATGCGGGTGTGGTTGGCCATGTCGTTGCTCTGCTCCGCCGCCTGTTCGTCGTTCAGGTTGGAAGCGTCGATGGTTTGGGTTATCTGCTCATAGACCACCACTTCATGTTCTCTTCTCTTCGAGCGCATGTGGTTGCGGGCGAGCAGGCCTGGCTGACTGACGGGTGTAATGTTGTCGGAACCGACGGCCACCGCAGCCACATAGTCATCGTTGTAGTTGTTGGGCTGTCCCAAATGATTGACCAAGACGGTTTTTTCGTCGAGGAAATGCGGATTCGCATCGATGGCTACGTCCGTAAGCAGCGTCTCTCCCATCGAAGAACTTTCTATGCGCTCGGGTGCACGATAGATGCTACCCACCGTTCGGGGACTGTTTTTTTTCAGCCAATAGGGGAATTCGGGATGGAAGGGATTGTGTCCGTCGTTTGGCAGGAAACCGTCCCATCCGAAGTGGGCGCCGGCCTTGCCCGACCACTGAAAGATGGGGGTGCGCAGGTTGGCGTAGGCTTCTACAAGTCCGTAAAGCATTAGTTCCACACCGGCAGCAGGGGCGTATGTGTCGAAGGGACCTGCCAGTCCTGCGTTGAAGGCGATCTTTGCTCCTGCGCGCACGCCGGCACTGATGTTGAGGATGGGGTTGCTCGGAAGTCCCACCTCAGCCCACACGCCTGCTTTGGCGACGGCGGAGAGCGTGGCGAAATAGCCCATGTTGTCTTGTGTCATGGCCTCGTTCTTTCCGAAGTACTTGATGCCGAGATTCAGTCCGATGTTGGCACCGAACTGTCCGCCAAAGCGAAAACAGTTCACCTTCTTAACGATTTTTCCTATTGCGCCGTCGCCCAAATATTTGTCAATGAGGTTAGGAAAGGGGAAGTTGGCCATCCAGCCGATGTTGCCCGAAGCCTCGGTGAGGATGAAAGGATGGCTGTCTTTCTCTTGGAAGGGCATTTTGAATCCAACCTTGAAACCGCCGTACCACGAGGTTCCCACCAGCGGGCTGACGGCAAAGATGTCTTCGGCATCGTTCGTCACCTTGTCCTTCAACGACACGCCGGTATTGCTGAAGTTTTTCATCGACACGCTGTCTCTGTCGGCAACCGAATAGCCGAAGTTGGCGGCTGCCTGAGCTTCCTTACGCTGCTTCGACAGCTTGGCTTCCTTTTCTTCATCGGGGTCTTGGCCCGGAGGCGGCATGAACATTCCGTTGATCATGAAGGTGAACAATTGGTGGGTGATGTCGAGATTGATGCTGCTGGTAATCTTGACGGGCTTGAACGTGAACTTGAAATTGATGGGAAGGCTCAGCTTGCAGTCGGAGTCGGCAAAGCCTTTGTTCATGTTATCCGACTCGTCGCCCACATATTTCTCTTGTACCTCCTCGTCGGCCTTTTTCTGCTGTTCCTCGCGGTTTGCATAGACATTGACCAGCAGCGGGAACTTGTCGTAGCTGTAGCTGTCTGACGTGAGCAGTAGGCGGCAAGCCGTGTTCTCGGACATGTTGCCCACGAGGTCGTAGCTCTGGAAGTAGTAATTGCGGGTAAACGATGGGAATTCATTGACGCTGATGACTTCGGTGCTGGCCAAACCGACGCTACGGCTTTTGCCCGACGCATCTTCCACACTGGTGAGTAGTGCGCTTACGCTGCCCTCGGAAGCGGGTCGGCTGAAGACAATCTCCAACCGCGCATAGCGATCCGTAGGCTTGTTGTTGAGGAGTTTGGGGTAGTTGTTGCCGCATGTCTCGGAGTAGAAAATCGTGTCGGTGGGAACGTAGCGGCTCAAGTCGTGGATTTCTTCGCTACAGAAACAGTAGTCTGTGCCCCCGCGCGCCACGATGAGTTTCTCGTCGTTCATCGTGTACAGGTTCTGCTGGGCGATGGAAAAGCCTTTTTCGTCGGTTTTGCCGCTTTGCAACATGATGGTGGCATTGCACAGCTCTTCACTCACAACGTGGGTGATGGGGTCTGCGGCTCCCGGGTATTTGTAAACGGTGGGCAGATAGTTGTCGGTGACGACTTCGAGATAGACCGGATGCCCTTGGGTGAGCACGGCGTGGGCTTTCTTCTTGCTGTCGTAGCCTAAGTATTTCACCTCTGTGTCGTATAGCCTGTCTCCCTCCTCATCGACGCGCTCCACGTTGATGGTGGCGCGGCTGACACGGGCGCCGAGCGGGTTGAGAAGTGTGACGTAGAGTGTGTCAAAGTGCTCGTAGAGGCCCGTTCCGAGTGCGTTGAAGTTTACCAGTTCGCGGTTTTCGTGCTTGTCGAGGATGAAGTTGGGGGTAAGCGACGTGATGTCGTAGCGGGTGTATGGCGAGGTTCCGGTGTGCAGGCGTGCAAGGTTGATACGCAGACGGTTCTCGCCGCTCATCAGGAATACGTCTTGCAGCTGGCGGTCTTCGGGCACGTAAAAAGACTGGAAGCGGGTGTCGCGAATGTCGAGCTGGCGACTCTCTGTCAGGATTTCCCCATTTTCATCGCGTCCGGCCAGCACATATTCTATCTTGTAGGTTTCTCCCGTAATCTGCCGCTTGGCATCAAGGTTGAACGTGTAGAGCCGGTCGTCGTCCCAGTCATAGACGTAGTAGCGGAAATGGATGCCGCTACTCTTTTCCTCGCCGCTGCGCCAGACGCGCACCGAGAGCGGATTGTCGCGTCGTGGGGCGTT
>CAMZHB010000237.1 GCA_947306605.1 uncultured Prevotellaceae bacterium
GTTATGAGCGAGCTAAGTTATACGATATAGAGAAAACCGCTCAAGAATACGCAACTTTATACTCATGAAAAAAAAGAAACTTCTCCGAATTACAACGGCTGACATATCACTAAACGGATTGCTTAAGGGGCAACTTAAGTACCTTAATCAGTTTTTTGAGGTGGTTGGTGTCGCGGCTGACACAGGTAAACTAAAGACCGTGAGCGAACGTGAGGGGATTCGTGTCGTAGATATTCCTATGCATCGGGAGATATCGCTTGGTGCAGATTTGAAATGTTTGTGGCTATTATACCGCTTGTTCCGGAAAGAACGGCCCGAAATCGTACATGCAAACACGCCGAAAGGGAGCTTGCTCAGTATGATAGCGGCTAAATTGGCACGTGTGCCCCATAGATTGTACCTGGTTACCGGATTACGCTACCAAGGAGCAAACGGGTGGCTTCGTCGCATTCTGATGACGATGGAACGTATTACTTGTTTCTGTGCTACAAAGGTTATTCCTGAAGGTCAGGGTGTAAAACAAATACTCATACAAGACTACATCACGCGCAAACCTTTGCAAGTGATACATAATGGCAACATCAATGGCATTGACACCACCTACTTCAGTCCTGAAGCTGTGGATATTTCGCGCGAGCAGATGCGCCAACAGTTACAGTTGACCGATGAGGACTTTGCCTTTATCTTTATCGGACGTATCGTACGTGATAAAGGGATGAACGAGCTCGCACAAGCCATGAAGAAATTACAAGAATCCCATCCGCAGTGTAAATTGATTTTAGTTGGAAGATTTGAAACTGAACTTGATCCGCTTGCTGATGGGAATGAAGATTTCTTCAAACAAAGTTCCAATGTTCGTTTCGTGGGATACCAAAGTGATGTGCGGCCTTATCTTTTGGCAGCTGACGCTTTAGTTTTTCCCAGCTACCGCGAGGGGTTTCCCAATGTGGTTCTTCAAGCCGGGGCTATGAAGCTACCATCAATCGTCACTGACATCAACGGATGCAACGAAATTATACAGAACAGTACCAATGGTGTCATTATTCCTCCACGCGATAAAGAGTCATTGATAAACGCTATGATTACTTTTATGGAGAGTCCTGAGAAGATTAAAAACATGGCAGCACAGGCCCGTCCCCTCATTACTTCGCGATATGAACAGCGTGACGTATGGGAGGCTCTTCGAAAAATGTACGAAAGCCTGTAATACACGAATAATCGCAATTATTCACGGTTTAACCGCCCACTATATAGCCATAGTGGGCGGTTAAATTTATAGTTTCATGTACTTTGCATTATATACCTGAATAAAAGGTCCGATTACAAAGGAGTAAAGAACCATTTGGCTGGAGTAAAGAATGATTATACCAAAGTAGGGAAAATTTTGGCAGGAGTATAGAAAAACGAAATCGGAGATAGAAAATTCCAAGTCGGACTTGTGATGTTACAAGTCCGACTTCGTTTTTTAATCGTCGGACTTGAAAAAGCCCATTGTCATCCGGCGGAGATTGAAAAACACTTCACCAGGGGCAATAGGGAGGAAACGCATCGCATGACGGTAGGTTATAATACCCGTCTCAATGGTATGCATCAGCTTACCGCGGAAATGGCGTTTCACACTGTGACCGAAATTGCCCGTATTGAAAATGGCCGGCACTAACCTCTGAGCCCGACGACGGTCTCGCGGCTTTAAATGGAACGGAAATTCGTTTTCAGGCAGTCCAAGTTTGTCTACCAAGAGTGCACCTACGGCACGGTAGGCTGCAAATAGGCCAACGCCACGTAAATGTTGTTCCAATTGCTTTGAATCAATTGACATGCGATGCACATGCAAGAACATGGCCAGATCACAAAATTGACGTAGGCCGACACCAAGTACGATAAAGTGATAGAATAGATGGAGAAAGAGATACACCGCATTGACTGTCGGCGACAAAGTAGGCACATTGGCATCCCCAACTCTGACCACCGTCCCCTTATCATTGGCTAACAACATATCCCAATAGCTTTGGTGCCTACGCATTGAGAAATCAGTCAGACGACGGTGAATTTCGTAATGGACATCATTGAGTTCGAAGTCGTCATGTTTGCCCCGCGGGTCTTTAGAAAGCGTAATGCCGTAAGTATCGTTGAGCAGCTTCGCTGCACGTCCGAAATTCTCTGCATCACAATAGAAATCGACATCGCCAGCTTGACGCACGGCGGGATTAGGATAGCAACAGGCGACTGTTTGTCCCTTTACGACCACGATATCTACCCCACTCTGACGCATAAAATCGGAGAAACGAGCCAGTTCTTTGTTTATAAGACCATTTGTCTGCTTTATCTGGTTCCAATAAGCCAACAAACGAAAGAGTGTATTGCGAGATATGGACACGTTATTCCGAATAAACGTGTTCACTGTCAAACCTAACACCGTCTGACGTCGGGCATGCGTGAGCACATCATTCAGTTCCTCCTCCGTAAGGCTAAGCTGCAACGGCGTTTGCCAAAGTTCGGAACGCAGAATCGCAAACAAGGTGTCTTCGGTCTTCATTATGCATGAAAATTTGTATGCAAAGGTAGAAAATTAAAGGCGATTGACGTCATTTAGCTGCAATCTTTTCACCAAGAAAGTCACTTTTGGCCGGTTTTCTTGCCCACTTGACACAAAATATGTAATTTTGCGAAATATATTAGATTAGGAATTGGTGTATAAAAACGGTATTAAACGCATTCTGGATTTCTGTCTGGCTCTGGTAGCTCTGATATGCCTGAGCCCACTGCTGCTTTTGGTTACCATATGGCTGCATTTCGCCAACAAAGGTGCCGGTGTGTTTTTCCTACAAGAACGTCCAGGACTTCACGAACGCATCTTCAAGGTGATTAAATTCAAGACCATGACGGATGAACGCGATGCCGACGGGAACCTCCTCCCAGATTCAGAACGTCTGACCAAAGTTGGGAAATTCGTTCGCTCTACTTCCATTGACGAACTCCCAC
>CAMZHB010000238.1 GCA_947306605.1 uncultured Prevotellaceae bacterium
GGTAGTGGAAGCCAACAACCGAGTGCGAGAACTAGAGATAGAAGAGAGGCGGGCAGTCATCGCTGTTCTCCAAGCCGCGACAGACGAAATACGACCGCACACCGAAGATATGATGCAAGGCTACCGTTTTTTAGGAAAGGTTGACGCCATCCGTGCAAAGGCGGTTTTCGCCGACAGCATCGATGCCATCGAACCATGTATCACCAACCGCCCGGCAATGAACTGGATTCAAGCCGTTCACCCACTTCTAGAGATGTCACTGAAGCGCCACGGCAAACGCATGCACCCGCTTGACATCACTATTAGCAGCGAAAAACGCATACTACTTATATCCGGCCCTAACGCAGGAGGCAAATCGGTGTGCCTGAAGACAGCTGGACTGCTGCAATACATGGTCCAGTGTGGCCTTCCCATTCCCATACGCGAGAACTCCACCGTCGGCATCTTCGACAGCCTATTCATTGACATCGGGGACGAACAAAGTTTGGAAGACGACCTCAGCACCTACTCCAGCCATCTGCAAAACATGAAGCAGATGATGAAAGCGTGCGACAACAACAGCCTTATTCTCATCGACGAGTTCGGAGGAGGCACCGAGCCCCAAATTGGCGCCGCCATAGCACAAGCCATGCTTTCGCGCTTCCTGCAAAATCGCACCTACGGCATCATTACGACCCACTACCAGAACCTCAAAGACTTTGCCGACAACCATCCCGGCATCGCCAACGCCGCTATGCTCTACGACCGCCAACTCATGCAACCCCTATTCCAATTGCAGATTGGACATCCGGGCAGCTCGTTCGCCATAGAGATCGCCCGTAAGACCGGCATCCCCGAAGACGTCATCCACGACGCATCCGACATCGTCGGAGAGGCATATATCCAGAGCGACAAATACCTTCAGGACATCGTCCGCGACAAACGCTACTGGGAAAACAAACGTCAGAACATCCACCAGAAGGAAAAGCGCTTGGAAGAGCTCATTGCACGTTACGAAAAGAATGTCAAGGACATCGATGACAGCCGTAAGGAAATCATAAGCCAAGCCCGCAGTCAGGCAGAAGACTTGCTGCGCGAGAGCAACGCACAAATTGAGAACACGATCCGTTCCATTCGCGAGGCACAGGCAGACAAAGAGCAGACTCGTCGCATCCGCCAAGAACTCAATGCATACAAAGACAACCTAAGGCAGGATGATACGCACGAAGACGACAGCATCGACCGCAAAATGCGACAAATCATACAGCGGCGAGCCCGACAGCAAGAGCGCAAAACAAGCAAAAACCGTACACATCAGTCCCACGGCAGCGATACTGTCGCATACGACGAGCCACGTCCCCTAAAAGTCGGAGATTACGTTACCATAAAAGGCCAGAACACCGTCCTGCGCATTGCCAAGCTCAACGCTCACGACGCCATCCTTACTGGCGGCGCCGTGCAAGTGGCCGTCAGCACCGACCGGCTCCAAACTGCCCAACCGCCACATCAGGAAGAACGCCCCGCATTCTCATTCATCGGAAAAGATACACGCGACCAAATCTACGAGAAGAAACTCTCCTTCCACCCCGAAATAGATGTGCGCGGCATGAGCGGAGAAGAAGCACTTCAGGCCGTCACCTATTTCATCGACGACGCTCTCCTGTTGTCACAACCCCGGGTACGCATTCTCCACGGCACAGGCAGCGGTTACCTGCGCATGGTTATACGCCAGTATCTGCGCTCCGTACCCGGCGTGGCCTCGTTCCACGACGAGCATGTCCAGTTCGGAGGTGCCGGCATCACTGTTGTGGAATTTCAGTAGCCACTTCTGAAAAAACAAGTCGGACTTTGGAAAAACTAAGTCCGATCTAGAAAAAACAAAATGCGATATAGTTTGTCCTATATCGCATTTCTTTTTCTCGAAACCACTGGTACAAATAACAGAGGCTCACATCGCACGCCGCAACTGGTAGCGCGACTCTCGCAAAGCCTCGTGGGCAGCCCACCGGGCCACTGCGGCAGAGACTTTGTCTACTTTCGGAGGATACCAGGCGTTTTCCGTCACGGGTTTCCCCGTCAGGAATTCGCACCAGGTGCAGGCTGCGGTGTAACGTCCGAGACCATAAGAGAGATGGTAACCGTCACGGTTGAGCGTATCGCCCAGCACTTCGCGCACACGTTGGATGGCGATGCCAACGGGTACCATGTCGGTGAGTTCAGGGTTGTCGGCCAGCGCGTGACCGACGGCTTCGCGGATGGCAGCGTACATATAAGGCTGGCTATAGTGGAATTTCTCAAAGCGTTGGTCCTTGAAGTCCTGCGCATAAGCCCATGTCATGTAAAAAACATAGGTTGGTTTACCAGTAACTTGGCCTTGAACGTAACGGATGAGGTCAGGAATACGGCTATAGGTGGCATAGACGCCCGAACGGTCGCTCGACTGCTGGAAGGAAACGATATCCCAGGGCTCGTCACGCAGCATGGTGCTCAGACGTTGGTTGGGCGTGGAGACACGTCGGCCTCCCACCACTTTACGGTAAGCATAAGCCGGTCGGTCATTGACCGCATTGTCCCAATGCTTGTCAATGTAGCACCCACCTATGTAAGCGTTGCCGATAACCAGGCTGTCGCCCTGCGCAGCAGCCAGTTCGTAGAGATATTGTTCGACAGCGTCTTCGCTGAAACTGTTACCGATGGAGAACAGTCGTATTACCCGCGGCTGGGCTTGGAGCATAACGACAGCACAGAGGATAAGAATAAAAGATAACTGGCGTTTCATGTTTTAAAAATTATGTTTCAGGAACAGAAAACAGGGAGAAATTGACGCTACCGTAGACACGGTGCTCAACGAAATCGGGACGCGACGAAAAATCGTGATCGCGGCCGTGCTCAAGTACGAACAGGCCTCCGGGAAGCAGCAGACGGCTGCCCTTGACACGGTCGGGCAGTTCGCACTTGTCGGGGACTTCTTATGGTGTGTCGTCATAGTTGTGG
>CAMZHB010000239.1 GCA_947306605.1 uncultured Prevotellaceae bacterium
TTATGCAGGAAAACGAATAATATCAATCTATTGTTTTATAAAGAGTTTTATGCTGCATTCAGAATGACGAATAAAAGTTTCGATGTTTTTAGAAATATAGTCATTCTAGAGCAAAAAGATGTAAGGCAAGGAGTAAGAAGACGGCTAGAACAATACGCCGATTATGTTGTTGATAGTATTTCATAGTACGTGGGTGCTAGAGGGTTAGTGAACATGTCCGGCATGAGGGTCGAGGGCTGCACTGTTCTGAGCAAGACGAACCATTGAGGCGCCTTTTGCTACCACCACTTCGCCGGCATGAAGTCCAGATGTTATTTCGGTGCGAAGCCCGTCGGTAGATCCAAGTGTGACTAAACGTTTTTCGTATTCTTCGTTGTGAACCTTTACAAAAAGGAAATAGCTGCCCATCTCTTCTACGATGGCTTCGTTGGGAACGGAAAGCACGTCTTTATCTGATTGGGTTATGATGTAAGCGTTTACAAAACTACCACTCAGTAGTTGCCCCACGTTGCGAATACGGAATGTGACAGGCACTAGCGGGCAATTGGCGTCGGTGGCCTTGCCATAGGAAACTAGAGAGCCGCCCAGTTCTTCTAGGGTGTAGGTCTGATTGTCGCCAGGAATGCGGATGTTGACTCCCTTGATGTTTTTGAGGCAATTGTAATAGCGGGATTGGACTTCGGCACGTAGCTGTAGGTCGCGGTTTTGCGATACAGTAACAACTGACTGCCCTGCGTTTACAAAACTTCCGTTGCTGACGTGAATGCGTTGTACGTATCCGCTTATGGGTGCGCGAACCACAGCACCATTCTTCGAGAAGTTGCTTTTGAGGTTTTCATATACAGCTTTTGCAGCCTCATAGGTGGCGTGAGCTTGTTCCAAGTCGGTTAGCGACACAATCTTATCCTCTGCCAAACGTTGCTTGCGCTCGTATGCCAATTTGGCGGCATTGTAGTTGGCTGCGGCTTCTTGATAACGGACGCTCATATTGTTGTCGGCCATGTTGTTGTTCACTATGGTGAAGAGTTGTTGTCCGGCTTTGACGGCCGCGCCCTCTACTAGATTGGGAGAGGAGAATGATACGACTCCTGAGGTGGTAGCAGTTGCCTCGCGCTCGTCACCTTGGGACGGCAGCACCTGTGCGGAGGTCTTGATAATCTGCCCGAATGGGCTAGGAGTCACCTTTTCTAATGTAAGACCCACTTTCTTTCCTTGCTCATTGGAGAAAGCAACAATATTAGCTCCATGTGAGTGGTGATGTTCGTGTTCGTGGTTATGTCCATGACCATGATGGTGTTCGTGGTCATGCCCGTGTTCATGTTCATGCTCATGGATCTCTGCATGGCTGTGCTCTGCTTCGTGTTTATGATGACAAGATGTCATTGTGCCTACTAGACAAAGGGCAACCATGATAGAAACAATTTTCTTCATATTGCAATAATTGATTAATTGTGGTCCAAAGACCAATAAAAAAATAATAAATAAGGGAATGGCACGTGGCGGGTGCCGGAGGAGTTAGGCGCACATGGGTGGAGCACGTAGAGAATGTCCACCAGCAAGTGGAGGCAGCGGCAGTGTCCATGGCTTGTCTGGGTTGGCAAGCGTGGCTAGTCCACTTTCAGGAGCTTTGATTGCCGCATCCATAGTGGGCATCACTGCCAAGAAAAGGTTGTACACTTCTGCTTTTACTACCATAGCCAACAAGTTGTCATCTTCCTTGGTGTTCAGCACAAGGTGCGAGAGCATATCGGCAAGGTGGCAGATGTCAAATGGATGGTCAGAATGGTGGTCTTCGCAATCGTGGCTACAGTCATGTGCGTGGTGCTCATGACTGCAATGACAGTTGATTTCGGTTTCAAAAACAAACCCAACCAAGCCCGCACAATCGTGGTGATGATGCGGTACTATGGCATGCAACAAAATAATTGCGCAGGCCAGTATGATCATTGTTTTTGCAGTCAGATGCTTCATTGCATGACGTTTACGGGCGATATTATGGTTCTGTCGAACGCTGTATCACTTTGCAAAAATACATAATTTAATTGAAATAGAAGAAAACGGTGCGTTCAAATCCGTATTTTTGTACCGTATGGTCGGCGCGATAACCTAGCTGCTGAAGGCTTCGAATGCTCGCAATGTTATGGGGTGATGCAGTGGCGCACAGTAGGTCAATTCCTCGCTGATGAGCCTCGTTGTTCAGTAGGTTGCCAAGTTTCACTTGCAGATGGTGTCCTCTCCATTTCGGGTGTACGAGGCATATTTTGAAATTGGCGGATTTATGCCCTTCGGGGTCAACGCTCTGTAGTAGTGGAGCTAATGCCTCAGTATCGCCATCCTTTGGCACATACAGGACGGCTAATGCTACTAATACGTCCCCGTTCCAAGCGACAAGACATACGTGCGGGGACTGTAGACATGTGCGCCACATCTCCTCTGTGTTTCGGCGTAGTAGGTCGGGTCTCTCCAGCTTAGCCAGCACGATTGACTCCAAGTCGAGCACCTTATCAAGGTCGCCCTCGCCACAAGTTCGTACATTAAGTTCATCGAATAATCCTATGTTGTCCACTTGGTTTTTATTATTTAGATAGAAAAAGGCAGGGCACTTGGCTCTGCCTTAGTAAGATTACAGCGTGATAATGAAGTCAACCTTCGAGGTGTTCTTTCCGCAGAAGATCATTGACCGTTTTGACGGGATTGAAAGTTGCGAGAGGTACTTCGACGAAGATGGTTGTCCAATATGCCATCGCACCATTCCAAAGACCAGGCAGTTCTTGTGATTTGAGAATGGTTGCACCTTTACTTTTCTTACTAATAAAGCCCGTGGCCGGATCGATGTATTTCCTTAGGTCGAAGTAGCGTCCACGGTAGTTCTTGGTGGCGCAAACAAGGTCGACAGGGTTGAAATGTGTGGCATTAGCAAGGATGGCAGCCTGAGCAG
>CAMZHB010000240.1 GCA_947306605.1 uncultured Prevotellaceae bacterium
CCTCCTTATACCGCTTAAAAACCTCTAGCGTCCGCTCATTGAGCAGTTGGTTCATATTCTCATAATACACCACCTTACTGTAGAGTTTCACCATTATCTGCTGCGGTGGCCGCAGCTCTTGCGGCAACTGTGTCACCGTATGATAAAGCAAGCCCGACACCGTCTGTTCCTTGGCCAAACGGCGCTGCTCTTCCCAACTCGCACGCGTAAGCATCCCACGCGGATAATCGCCCCCCATCAGGGCAAAACGGATAAATCCCAAAAAATGGCGTTCGTTTATCATCATAGCTTATAATGTCTCCAACATACGTTTCAGCACCACCGTAGCCGATATCTCACGGTTTGCGGCCTCAGGGATTACCAACGACGTGGGTGCCTCAATCACATCGTCAGTCACAATCATGTTACGGCGCACCGGCAGGCAGTGCATAAAGAAAGCGTCGTTCGTCACCGCCATATGCCTGCTGTCCACCGTCCAAGCCATATCCCGGCTCAACACCTTGCCGTAGTCCTCACGACAAGTCACACCCGGACAACTCCAGTTCTTCGCATACACGAAATCAGCTCCCTCAAAAGCCTTCATCTGGTCGTATTCCACACGCACGTCACCCACAAATCGCGGGTCAAGCTCATAACCCTCGGGATGAGTCACCACCAAATCCACGTCAGCCGCGCGCATCCATTCCGCAAAACTGTTCGGCACGGCCTGAGGCAACGCACGCGGATGAGGAGCCCACGTCAGAACCACCTTCGGGCGCGCCTTGCGACGGTATTGCTCAATCGTAATCAGGTCCGCGAATGCCTGCAGCGGATGCACCGTCGCACTCTCCATCGACAGCACCGGACGGCCGCTATACCTGATGAACTGATTCAAGATCTCTTCGCCGTAATCGGCCTCACGGCTCTCGAAACGCGCAAACGTACGCACCCCGATAATGTCACAATACTGCGCCATCACAGGCACGGCCTCAAGCAAATGCTCACTCTTGTCGCCATCCATCACCACGCCACGCTCCGTCTCCAGCTTCCACGCGCCCTGGTTCACGTCAAGGACAATCACGTTCATCCCAAGATTCATCGCCGCCTTCTGAGTGCTCAGACGTGTACGCAGACTATTGTTGAAGAATATCAGCAACAAAGTCTTCCCACACCCCCGATCGTGATACTTGAAACGGTCGCCCTTCAACTCAAAAGCCTCACCCAACGCCGACGGCAGGTCGCCGAGGTCGGAGACATAACGGAATACATTCATAACACCTTCTTTACGTTTGACACTGTAAAGTTACGAAAATCCAATGAATAATGAACAATTTTGTAAGCAAAATCGCAAGTTTCGCCGTCCAACGTCAGCCGCAGGCTGGTGGGACAACAGGCGAAACGAATCAATGAACAATCAATGATGAACACTGAAATTAGAAACGGCGTTTCGGGCCGCAGAAGCGGTGTTTCTGCGTCCCGAAGTCCGACTTTTGAACGCCGAAATCTTGCGCCCTATACGGAGATGACGCTGGAAGCGTCCAGAGATGGTTAACCCATGGTGGAAGCGTGCGAGTACCATGGGCCCTGTCACACCCGCCGCGTCACGTCTCTGGCAGAGACGACTGACGGCTGCCAGTGGACACCTCCGGAGACCGGGTCAATGCCACAGGCATCACGGGAACGGAGTTCAAAAGCGAAGCGGTACTGACTAATGTGGACGACACATCCACTTCACGACGGTATCTTTCGCACACATACATTTCATGATTTAACCTTTTAACAAATTGACTTTTTAAAAAGGGAAAGGACGCCTCTTACCCTGCGTTAAAAAGTCAATTTAGCAATTGGCGCTGTCGGGAATGGCCTGTGTCAGCCGTTGTCGGGCATAGGATTGGGTGACGGTAAATGTCTTCCGACCGCTGCCGGGGAGCTCGAACATGGCATGTCGCATGACGGCCTCCATGATGGACCGCAGTCCGCGGGCGCCCAACCGGTATTCCACTGCCTTGTCAACCATGTACTCGATGGCGTCTTTGTCGAAACGCAGGGTGATGCCGTCCATCTGGAGGAGTTTGCGGTATTGGCGCACCAGCGCGTTTTTCGGTTCCAGGAGTATGCGGTGCAGGGCAGCGCGGTCGAGGGGGTCGAGGTATGTCAACACGGGCAAACGGCCGATGATTTCGGGGATGAGTCCGAAGGATTTGAGGTCCTGGGGGGCGATGTACTGCATCAGGTTGCCGGTGTCGAGACGGGTGACGTTCTGCACGGCGTTGTAACCCACCGTATGGGTGTTGAGCCGCTGCGCTATCTTCCTTTCGATGCCGTCGAAGGCTCCGCCGCAGATGAAAAGGATGTTGGAGGTGTCCACCTTGATGTAATCTTGGTCGGGGTGTTTGCGTCCGCCTTTGGGGGGCACGTTGACCACAGTGCCTTCGAGGAGTTTGAGAAGGCCTTGCTGCACACCCTCACCGCTTACGTCGCGGGTGATGGAGGGGTTGTCCTGTTTGCGGGCTATCTTGTCTATTTCGTCAATGAAGACGATGCCGCACTGGGTGCGGCGCACGTCGTAGTCGGCCACCTGAAGCAGCCGGGAGAGGATGCTCTCGACGTCCTCGCCGACGTAACCGGCTTCAGTGAAAACGGTGGCGTCGACAATGGTGAAGGGGACGTTGATGAGGCGGGCTATGGTGCGTGCGAGCAGCGTCTTGCCGGTTCCCGTGGGTCCCACCATGATGAGGTTGGATTTTTCCAACTCCACACCGTCGTCGCCGACAGTCTGTCCGAGGCGTTTGTAGTGGTTGTATACAGCTACGGCAAGCGTTTTCTTGGCCTCGTCCTGGCCGATGACATACTGGTCGAGGTATCGCTTTATTTCTTCGGGACGCGGCACCTTGGTGAAGTCGGGAAGCGGCTCACCCTGCTTTTGTCCAGCGCCGCGCAG
>CAMZHB010000241.1 GCA_947306605.1 uncultured Prevotellaceae bacterium
AGCACGCGGTTAATTTGCTCTGTCCAGACTGGGCCGTGGGTGGAGCAAATCATGTTGAGCGTCAGGCCGGCCAATTTTTTCAGTGCCATTTGCACTTGCTGGCCGTACTTGCCTACGATGTTGGCGTAGTAGCGTGTCATTTCGGGGAAGTAAGGTTCCACGTCGATGTCGCGGTCGAGGACGCCGCCGTTGAGTGCGCCGTAACATCCGAAGGCGTCGCCGGAGAACAGGGTGCCCGTCTTGCTTTCGTAGCTGACCATGGTTTCGGGCCAATGGACCATCGGTGTCATGTAGAACGTCAATGAGGCGCCGCCGAGGTCAATGGTGTCGCCTTCCTTCACTTCCTGTGTCCGCCCGGCCTGGCTGTAGAAGCCTTCGGCCATCTGCAACGTTTTTTTGTTGCCCACCAGACACACGTCGGGGTAGAGCGAGCGCACCAGAGGGATGCTGCCCGAGTGGTCGGGTTCCATGTGGTTAATCACGAGGTAGTCAACGTGGCGGTCGCCGAGGATGGCTTTCAGTTTTTCGGCAAAGCGTGGGAAGAAGCGGCTGTCGACCGTGTCGATGAGGGCCACTTTTTCGCCTGTCACCAAATAGGCATTGTAGGCCATGCCTTGGGTGAGCGGCCACAAGCCTTCGAAGCGTACTTTGTTGCGGTCGTTGACGCCAACATAGTAGATATTTTCGTTCAGTTTCATAGTTCGTTGTTTAGTATGTATTCTTCAATGGTTTTCGGGAAGCTGGCGTATTCCAGTTTGTGCACCTTGTGGGCCACGTCGTCCGGTGTGTCGTCCGGTGTCACCTCGCACGTTTCCTGGCGCAGGATGCGTCCGTGGTCGAACTGCTCGTCTACCAGATGAATGGTGATGCCGCTTTTGTTGTCGCCGCTTTCCACCACCGACTGGTGTACCCGCATGCCGTACATGCCGGCGCCGCAGTGGCGCGGCATCAGCGCCGGATGGATGTTGACGATGCGATCGGGGTAGGCCTCCACCAGATAGCGCGGCACGAGCAGCAGGAAACCGGCCAGGACGATGAAGCCGACGGCGTTGTCCTGCAGCAGACGGAGGGTGGCGGGCCCGTCCTGCAACTGCGATTTGGTCCAATAGACCGCGGGAACGCCCAAGGCTTCGGCGCGGCGTCGTACACCGGCGTCGCGGCGGTTGTAGATGACTGTGGCCACGCGTATTGACGGGTGGCCTTGGAAGTGTCGGATGATGTTTTCGGCATTCGTGCCTTCGCCCGAAGCGAAAATGGCGATGTTTGTCATGTGAAAAACGTTTGATGTCGGGATTTGCGGTGCGAAGATACGAAAAAAGAACGAAAGACTTCACTTTCCGGACGGACTAACTGTGTTTTCTTTTTTGAGATGCCGTTTCAAAATTTCGAGGCGCCGCTTCGGATTTTCAAAGTCCCACCTTTGCCCCGTTTCTTTTTTTTCGTACTTTTGTACACACAGATTCATTATAAATATGAAGACAATGCTAAGAAACTTTCTTCTGATTATCGTGTTGTGTTGGATTGGCACGACACAGGCAGTGAACCCGCCCACCATGGGCTGGAGTACGTGGAACACATATGGCTTGAGCATCAGTGAGAAACTCATCCGGCAGCAGGCCGACGCCATGGTGGACAAAGGTCTGGCAGCCGCCGGTTACCAGTTTATCAACATTGACGACGGCTACTGGAACGGCCGTGACCCCGAGACGGGCCAGTTGCTTATTAATACGGACAAGTTCCCCAACGGCATGCGCGCCGTGGCCGACTATATCCATTCCAAAGGTCTGAAGGCCGGCATCTACAGCGACGCGGGCGACAACACGTGCGGCTCGGGCAATTCGGCCGCGTGGGGCTGCGGCGTGGGCTTCTACCAACATGAGGAGGCCGACTGCAAGACATACTTCGACGACTGGGACTACGACTTCATCAAGGTGGACTACTGTGGCGGCAACCACGTGGGCCTGGACGTGAGGGCGCAATATACCAAGATTGGCAACGCCATCAAAGCCTGCAAGAAGCAGGGCGTGGTCTACAACCTGTGCCGCTGGGCTTACCCCGGCACTTGGGCCAGCGACATCGCCGACTCGTGGCGCACCACAGGAGATATCAACTGCTCGTGGAAATCGGTGAAAAGCATCATCAAGGAAAACCTCTATCTCTCGGCATTTACAGGCGGAGGCCACTACGGCGATCTCGACATGCTGGAAATGGGGCGCACACTGAGCTATCTCGAGGAGACAACCCACATGGGCATCTGGTGTATCATGAGCAGCCCCCTGCTCATCGGTTGCGACATGACCCAACTGAAAGGCAGTTCACTGAAACTGCTGACGAATGCCGACCTCATCAGCATCAACCAGGACACACTGGGGCTGAGCGCCCCGGTGGTGCAGCGGCCCGAAGAAGACATATATGTGCTGGCCAAAGACCTGGAAACGCTCCACGGTGAAAAACGGGCCATTGCCGTGTGCAATCTGAGCAACAGCATGAAACGTGTGCGGGTGTCAATGGAAGCCTGTGGCTTCAAAGACTCCATGATGCTTCGCAACGCCACCCTGCAGATGGACCAGTCGACCGTTTACACCGACTCATTCACTGTGTTACTTTCAGCTCACGCCACCACCGTATTCATTGCCCGCGGACCGCGCTGCGAAAAGACCGTCTACGAGGCTGAGGAGAGTTGGCTGAAAAACTACAATGAGATAGGCAAAAGCGGTCCCGATTTCCGTCAAAAAGAAAACACCTCCGGCGGTTGCGTCGTGGGCAACCTCGGTAAGAACGTAGACAACTACATGGAATGGCGCAACGTGTGGAGCGACACCGGTGGCGACTACACCATGACACTCCACTACTTGTCGGCCGAAGGACGTACCGCCAATGTCATGGTGAATGACAAGACAACGGCGCGGCTTACCGGTCT
>CAMZHB010000242.1 GCA_947306605.1 uncultured Prevotellaceae bacterium
ATGATACTGGCCACGGTCTCCGAGTCGGCCACGTTCATCTGGCAACCATAGGTCTCTATATAGAGTTTTTTCATTTTCGGAAAGATTTTGATGCAAAATTACGATATTCCGCCCACAAAACACCTGCTATTTCAAAAAGAAGATGTAACTTGCGCCTTAAAATCGAACATCGGTCATTCAGAAGCAAACATTACATCCATGGATTATAAACTGCTCATCCTCGACGTCGACGGCACCCTGCTCACGTCAGACCACCAACTCTCGCCGCGCACCCGACAGACTCTCATCAAAGTGCAACAGGCCGGCATACGCCTTGTGCTATCTTCGGGCCGACCGCCCCACGGACTGCAAGACATCGTGAACCAACTGGAGCTGCCTACCTACGGCGGCTACGTCATAGCCTACAACGGTAGCCAGATACTCGACGCCCGCTCAGGCGAAGTGATGTTTGAACGCCGGGTGAACCCCGAAGTGCTACCCTACCTGGAAAAGAAGGCCCGCAAAAACAATTTCGGCATCTTCACTTACGATGGCGACCACCTGATAACCGACCGCCCCGACGACCCCCATATCCAAGCCGAAGCCGAACTCAACGGGCTGCACATCGTCCATGAGCCGGAGTTCTCCATCGCCATCGACTTCCAGCCGGGCAAGGTGGTGCTCGTCAGCGACGACGAACCTGCACTCATCGAACTGACCAACCTGTGGAAACGCAGGCTCAACGGTACCCTCGAAGCCCACCGCTCCGAAGACTACTTCCTCGAAATACTGCCCTACGGCGTCGACAAGAGCGCGGCCCTCAGCGTACTGCTCGACCACCTGAAGATAGAGGCGTCCCACGTGGCAGCCTTCGGCGACGGCGTGCGCGACGTGGGTGTACTGCAGATGGCCGGCATCGGTGTGGCCATGGGCAACGCCCGCGACTCAGTAAAAGCCTGTGCCGACCGTGTCACCGCCTCGTGCGACGAGGACGGTGTGGCCCTGTTCATCGAAAAGGCGTTCATCGAACAGATGCAACAGACCGCCGCACCCATAGAGGATCTGAACCGCCAGTCGCAATCGACCCTGATGGGCAACCTCGGCATCAGTTACACCTATGTGTCGCCCGAACGCGTGGAGGCCACCATGCCCGTCGACCACCGCACACGCCAGCCCTTCGGTATCCTCCACGGCGGCGCCACGCTGGCCCTAGCCGAAACCGTGGCCGGACTCGGATCGATGATGCTGGCCAAACCTGACGAAACGATTGTGGGCATGCAAGTGAGCGGCAACCACATTTCTTCGGCCCACGAAGGCGACTCCGTACGCGCCGTGGCCACCGTAGTACACGCCGGACGCAGCAGCCATGTGTGGAACGTCGACGTATTCACGTCAACCGGCAAACTGGTCAGTTCCATCCGCGTGGTGAACAGCGTGATGAAAAAGCGATAAAGCCTTGCATCACTCACAGGTATTACCGGAAAAAGCGAAAAAGAATATCGACAGCCGAAGCCTCATCCTGAACATCCGACACACCAATACAGACACGAAAAGCCCCGCCAAGAGAGCCTTCAACCGACAAAAAGCAACAAAAACGAGCAGAAAAGCAAGGAAAAAGACGTTTTTTGCCGATTTCGGGCGGAAATTTTATCATAATGTTCGTTTTTTAATTTTATTAATTGTACTTTTGCTTCAACAAAACTACATATTATGTCAAGCAAAATTGATAATCTGGATTTGCAAATCATGCAAATAATTTCGGGCGACGCCCGCATTCCCCTCTCCGACGTGGCCGAACGCTGCAACGTCTCAAGAGCAGTTGTTCACCAGCGCATAACCAAGCTCATAGAACGCGGTGCCATCCTGGGTTCCGGCTACCGTATCGACCCCAAAGTCATAGGCTACAGCACTTGCACCTTCGTGGGCGTCAATCTGGAGCGCGGCTCCATGTATCACGACGTAGTGGAGCGGCTCATTGATATCCCTGAAATTGTGGAGTGTCACTTTACCACGGGTAACTATACCATGATCATTAAACTCTATGCTACGGACAACGCCCATCTGATGGACCTGCTCAACAACAAGATTCAGCAGATACCTGGCGTGACAAGCACGGAGACATTGATATCTTTAAAACAGAGCATCCAGCGACAGTTGCCCATCGTCTTTCCTAACGAAGAATAATCCATGTCCGCAGGACTCATTGGACTGGCCATCGGCATGTGCGCCTTCCTCATCATAGGCATATTTCATCCGATAGTCATTAAGACCGAATACTACACAGGCACCCGCTTTTGGTGGGTGTTCCTTGTTGTAGGGCTCTTGGGCTGTGTGGCTGCCCTGCTCATAAACCACACGTTCATGAGCGCCGTCATCGCTGTCGTCGCCTTCAGTTGCTTTTGGAGCATCAAAGAACTCTTTGAACAGCGCGAACGGGTGCACAAAGGCTGGTTTCCCAAGAATCCCAAGCGCACCGATTACAAAGACTGACCTACGATACCTTTTTATTATATTAATATGAACAGCGATTTTGACTGGAAAGGCCTTTACGGCATCCGATGCAAGTCACACACCGTACCTGTGTCGCGTCCATTGATAGGCATCACGGGCAACTTCGGCGAAAAGGGCTGCGAACTGGCCCAAGGCTACTACCTGAGTGTCCATGAAGCAGACGCCGTGCCCGTGGTCATCCCTCCTATTGCCAACGACCGCGACGTGGAAGAACTATTGGACCGTGTGGACGGCCTCATCTTCTCCGGCGGAGGCGACCTCAACCCTCTCTTCATGGGCGAAGAGCCCTCGCCTGCCCTTCACAGCATCTGTCCCCAGCGCGATTTAGAAGAATTGATGCTGATGCGGCGTGCCTTGGACCGTCAGATTCCCATGCTCTGCATCTGCCGTGGCATCCAACTGTTGGCTTATGTCACAGGAGGCACTG
>CAMZHB010000243.1 GCA_947306605.1 uncultured Prevotellaceae bacterium
AAACTCAATAAAAACAACAAACACTACCTAAATCACCTCCGTTCCTACACAGCCACAGTCAAACTCCACAAAGAGGTATCCGTGGAGATACCTTTCGAAGTGGTAGCCGAAGAATAAGCAATCTTATTTAATTTTCACGATAACTCCTTGCGAGGTCGGAGACTACCGGCAACGCGAGGAGTTTTTAGTTTTTCGAAACATGAAAAAAATACTCTCCCTTATGCTCGTGGCCCTCGTCGTCACGGCAGCCACGGCACAGAATAATTTCGATGTCAAAGTAAAACCGGCGGGCAAATCCGCCGCCACCGTCAAAAAGGCTCAGGTGACCAAGCCCAAAACCGCCACAACGGCAACCAACACCAAGCCAAAGACCACCACGGCGGCCAACAGCAAGACGAACCAAGCCACGGTACAGTGGCAGCCTTACACCATCCTGGGTAAGGCCAACAACATCAAGGACGGACAGAAAGTATACCTCGCCACCATCGAAAACCGCCGCCAGAAACACCTCGACTCCGCTACAGTGCGCAACGGGGCCTTCACTTTCAAAGGCAAAACCTTGCCCTTCCCGCTAAGCCGGTTCCTCGTTACCGGCGCTGGCTTCAACACCGTCACCGCCGACTTCTTCCTGGAGCCTGGCACCATCAAGGCCAGCATCACTGCCGGCAAGCGCGCCGACCACATCACCGGCACACGCCACAACAACATTTACGTCAACTACAAAGACACGTCCAATCTCATCGTGTCAAAGATGGCCGACCAATACATGCTGATGAGCAGCACGACGGCTCCGACAGAAGACAGAACCAAAGCACGCCAGCGTATCGACTCACTCAAGCAGTGCTACACCGACTATGCCTGCGACTTCACCCGCCGCAACACACAGAACATGGTCGGCATGTTCCTGCTCAGCGAGTACTACAACCAATTCCCGCTTGCAGACCTCAAGGTCATTCTCGACCGTATAAACAAAAACAAGTCATTCAAGGACATGCCCATCACACAAGCCGTCCAGAAGTACTACGACAATGCCGTCAAGACCGAAGAGGGCAAATTCTTCACCGATTTCAACATGCTTACCCTCGACAGCGTGCCAAGCAAACTCTCGCAAATCGCAGGAAAAGGACAACCCCTCGTGCTCTACCTATGGAGTGTCAAAATAGCTGCCAGCACCAGCGAGGTAATACCCCTCAAGCGGGTTTACCGCAACTTCAGCAAGAACGGTGTACAGTTTGCCAGTCTCTGCTTCGACAGTGACACGGCAGTCATCAACAAAAGTCTGAAGCGCACCACCCCCAACTGGGCACAGTTCATGCTGCCCGAAGGCCGGGGCCAGCAGGTAATGAACACTTACAATCTGCGCGAACTGCCCTACATCATCCTTTTTGACGGCGAAGGACGCATCGCCGCCCGCGGTTTGCGCCGCGACGCCCTTGAAGAAAAAATCAAAAACCTTTTACCCCAGAAAAATGAAACAAATTAGTCTTACCCTCCTGCTGGCACTCGCCAGTCTCGGCGCCATAGCCCAGGGTGTCACCACCACCGTACTGGGTACAGCCAATTATCCCGAAGGCACTCAGGTGAAACTCTCGCTTTTCGAACCCTACCAGCGCGACAACACGGCCATTGACTCCACCGTAGTGAAAGACGGAAAGTTTGAATTCCGCAACGTTGAAACAAAAGCCGGACAACACATCGCAGTGCTTTACTTTGGAGGACAAGGAGGCTCCGACTTTATTTTTCTGGAAGGCGGTACGGTCAATGTGAAGTGCAACGACGACACTGCCGGACAATACTACGAGGTCGGCGGCACTCCGTCGAACGACGCTTTCAACGCCATGAGACAAGATATCAAGCAGGTAGCCTTCGCCCTCCACAAAATTGCGGAAGAATACGAAGCCGCCTCCGACGAAGCGGTTAAAAAGACATTCCAAAAAGAGTACATCGCCCTTCAGGAAGTGCAGGACTCCATCATGCGCATCCATGTGCTCCGCAACCCCAACACCTATCTGGCCGCTTTCCTGTTGCCGCAGCTCTTCTACAACATGCCGGCCGATGAAATTGAAAAAGTTCTCGTACAACTGCCGGCCGACAGCAAGGACGACGCCCGCATCAAGCGCATTGCCGAACAGGTGGAACGCCAAAAGCCCACCCTGCCCGGCAAAACCTATCTGGACTTCGAACTTAACACCCCGGGCGGCAAGAAAGTGAAACTGTCGGACTACGTGGGACGTCACAAACTGGTACTCGTCGATTTCTGGGCCAGCTGGTGCGGACCCTGCCGCGCCGACATGCCCGAAGTGGTACAACTTTACAAGACCTACAAAAAGATAGGCCTTGAAATCGTCGGCGTGAGTCTCGACAATAAAGCCGACGCCTGGCAGAAAGCCATCGGTGACCTCGGCATCACATGGCCGCAAATGAGCGACCTGCAAGGATGGAAGTGCGCTGCCGCCACACTCTACGGCGTCAACTCCATTCCCGCCACCGTGCTCATCGGCAAGGACGGCGTCATCGTAGACCGCAACCTGCGCGGCGACAAACTGAAACAAAAGGTGGCCGATTTGCTGAAATAGTCCTAGGCACACCGTCAGAACAAGCCGATTCGTAAAAACAACATCGGACTTCAGTTTTTCCAAACGCCTTTTCGTGCGCACGAAAGGGCGTTTGTTTTTTTATTTGCCCAAAAACTGACTTTTAACACTCTCTGTCCGCCAGGTGACGCCGTTTGTCATCCGACACATGTAATTTTGCCTTGAACAAACAAAAACCATACAAACCATGACAACAAAACAAAATCGATTCATCGGGAGCCCTGCCGCCACCGGCACGCCCCGTCTGCAACGCCTGCAACCAGGCGCAGTCACCCGATTGCCCGACGGCACCACCGCC
>CAMZHB010000244.1 GCA_947306605.1 uncultured Prevotellaceae bacterium
GGTGCTCGGGTGGCAGGTCTTTCATGATGATATCGCGCGAAAGGGCGGTGCGTTGTCCGTCGGCGGTGTAGGGTAACGGTGCGTGGATGGTGAGTGTGAGTGGCACACGCTTGACGAAACTTATTTCGCGTTTGTTGCGCGGCAGGGCCTCGAAGGGGCCGCTGATGGTGAGAGGCACGACAGGGAGTTTCAACTCGTCGGCGAGGACGAAGGCGCCCTTGCGGAATATGCCCATGCGGCCGGTGTAGGTGCGTGTGCCTTCGGGGAATACGACGAGCGAAGTGCCGTCGCGCAAGGTCTTGGCAGCCTGTATCAGTGAACGCTTCATCTTGGCGGGCGAGGAGCGGTCGATAAGTATTTCACCGGCGCGTTCGCAGGCGAGTCCGATGAAGGGGATGCTGCGGAGTTCGCGCTTCATCATCCATCGGAAATTGTGCCCCAAGAAACCGTAGATGAGGAAGATGTCGAGGTAACTCTGGTGGTTGGATACGAAAACGTATGAGGTGTTGCTCTCGAGGTGTTCGCGTCCTTTCACACGGACGGGCAGCAGCAGAATGCGGCAGACGATGACGGCCCACACCTTGCCCGGCCAGTAGCCCCACCAGGAGGCGTTGCCCAAGAGACAACCGATGACGGTGGCGAGGGAACAGACAATGGAGACCACAATGATGACGGGCAGGGCCACGACAATTTGATAGATACAGTAGAGCAGTTTCATGAGGCTGATGTGTTGAGGGTGAGGATATCAATTTGAGGCCACCAACCATAGCGGAAGTTTACGAGTGCTTGGCCAAGGCCGGTGCTGACGTGCAAGACGGAGCCTTCGGGCTCTGTGTAGAAGCCGTTCCATTCTTTGTGAACCAGTGCGATGGGTGAACAGCCGAAAAGACGGAGTTGTCCGCCGTGGGTGTGGCCGGAGAGAGTAAGGGCAATGTCGGTCTCGGGAATGACGTTGCTGCGCCAATGGGAAGGATCGTGTGTGAGCAATAGCTTGAAAATACCTTCAGGCAAGCCGGTGCAGGCTTTCGTAAGGTCTCCCCGTGACTGGAATGGCGGATTTCCGTTGTTTTCGGAACCGACAATGGCGATGCTGTCGGTGCCGCGATGGATGACGGCGTGTTCATTGAGCAAAAGATGCCAGCCCAGGTTGCGTTCACAAGCTTGGAGTCGGTTTATTTCGCCGTCGGTGGCTTTGCTATACATCAGGTAGTCGTGGTTGCCCATGACGGTGTAAACACCATCGCGGGCTTTCAGTTGTCGCAGGACAGGGATGAAAGGCATCACTTCGGAAGCATTGAAGTTGACCAAATCACCTGTGAAGACGATAAGATCGGGTTTTATGGCGTTGACACTATCGACGACACGACGGACAAATGATGTGTCAGTGCCGTGTGAACCCAAATGAAGGTCAGAAAGATGGACGATGCGATAGCCATCGAAAGCCTGTGGCAGCGAAGACAGGGTAATTTGCTTCTGACTTATGGTCAGTCGGCGCGTGCCACAGGTGGTACCATAAACAATGACATAGAATGCTCCTGCAGCCAGAAGAACTCCCAAACCGGTGAAAACGGCGCGGAGTTTATGACTTCGGAATCGACGGCCCAACCATACAAATACAGCCATGAGAAACCAGGGGATGCAAATGGCCATGAAAAGGATAAGGAAAATATTGGTGAGGCGTGCATGGAGTGGCGAATAGTCTTGAGTGAAGGTAAGTCCTATCGATGCGGCCAACAAAAGGAGACACACCATCCATAAAACGACGCGCCATCCGGTACGTTTCTTCGGACGTAACCACACTTTGTCCAAATAGTAGGGCGGCCAAAGGATGAGTAGTAGTTGAATGAGTAATATTCGCAGGAGCATGACAATATTCTTTTACAAGTTGGCACGCAGGAATTGGCGCATACGTTGCTCACCGAGTCCGCGGCGGCGGACGTAATCCTGGAACTGGTCTTCGCCAATGTTTCCTACGGCAAAGTATGAAGCCTTCGGATGGGCCAGCATCAGACCGCTCACACTGCCGTGGGGCTGCATGGCTCCGTTTTCCGTAAGGTGAATCCCTATGCTTTCGAAATCAATCAGTTCATTAAGCATGAAGTTGATGCTTTGGTCGGGCAGAGAAGGATAGCCCACGGCGGGTCGGATGCCTGTGTAACGGCATTGGAACATGTCCTCGGGCGTTAGGTTTTCATCGGGAGCATATCCCCAAAGCTGTTTGCGCACCTCTTCGTGTAGCCGTTCGGCCGTGGCTTCCGCCAAACGGTCGCAGAGGGTCTGAACCAACATGTGGCGGTAGGGGTCGTCAGCGTAGAGTGTTTCCATTTTGCCGTCTATCGTAGTGGCAAAGATGCCTAAACGGTCTTTTACCCCCATGGTTTGCGGTCTAATGAAGTCAGCCAGACATAGGCAGGGATTGCCGCGTTGTTGCCGAAGCAGAGGGATTCGCACATCACCGTTGTCCGTATATATTATAATGTCGTCTTCATCGCTATTGGCATCGAGTAAAGCCAATCTGCCAAATGTGGCATAATGGTCAGCCAAAGTGTTCAGCATGTCGGTGGCCTCGTCAAAAAGACGAATGCCTTCGCGTGCTTTTTCACGTTCGTCTTCAGAAAACTGTATCACCCAAAGTTCACGGCACGACGGGCAGCGGTGCAGATGTTTCAGAGAAGCATAGTTTGTGGGCATCTGCCACGCGTGGAAGAAGTAGAGCCAGTTGATGTAGGGCACTACGTCCGCGATGGAGTAGGTGAATGTTTGTATCATCGGTCAAATGTGACGGCCTCGCCGCGCACTGCATCATTTACGGTTTTGTTTGAATAGACAGCTTGTCCATTGCAGAAGGTCATATCAACTTGCCAGTTGAGTGAAATTCCTTC
>CAMZHB010000245.1 GCA_947306605.1 uncultured Prevotellaceae bacterium
CATGCTCCAAACGACCGGCAGATTTCTCTGTCAGGCCAGTGGACACTTTCCGACGGTCAAGGTGTCCGTGTCAGCGCGAAGATACCGGGCAGCATCCACGCGGCCCTCATGGCCGCATCGGTCATTCCCGACCCGCGCCTCGGGCGTAACGACACCATCGCCGAGCAATGCTCTTACAAGGGGTGGACTCTGGAACGCACGTTCCAATACGACGGTAGCCTGACCGACCCGCTGCTTGTCTTCAAAGGCGTGGCCAACAAATGCCGCGTGTGGCTCAACGGCACAATGATAGGCGAGCACGAGGGTATGTTCGGTGGTCCCGACATTGCCGTCGGCAACCTGCTCCATAATGGCGAGAATACCATCAAGGTCGAACTGTCGCGTATTCTGGTGGAAGGCGGAGGATGGACCCGCGACGCCAACGAGAGCTGGAAAAACACCGTAGTGGCCAACTGCGTCTATGGCTGGCACTACTGCCGCATTCCGTCGTTAGGCATTTGGAACGATGTCTTCATCTGCGACCGTCCGCAACAGCGCATCGAGAACCCGTTCATCATGACTCGCCACCACAACGGCGACATGCGTCTTGCGCTGACCGTGCCCGAAACCGCCAGTGGAGAAATCCTGCTTCTGGTGACACCGGACAACTTCAAGGGAAAGGGCCAGGCGTTCAAGGCTGACATCACCAATGCCAAGGGAAACATCGCCTTCGACTTCCACATCGACAAACCGCACCTGTGGTGGCCCAACGACGCCGGAGAGCAAAACCTCTACCGCGCCGAAGTGCAACTCGTCAAGGACGGAAAGATACAGTCCGTATGCTCCCAACGCTTCGGCGTACGCACCATCGAGATGAAACCCCTGCCGCTACCGGCAGAAGAACGCGCAAAGTGCTACAAATGGACCTTCTGCATCAACGGGCGCGACATGTTCGTCAGAGGCACCGGCTGGTGCACCATGGACGCTCTGCTCAACTTTACACGGGAACGCTACTCACGCTTCCTCACGGTGGCCAAGCAGCAACACGTGCAGATGCTACGTGCCTGGGGCGGCGGCATGCCCGAAACCGACGCTTTCTATGACCTGTGCGACGAACTCGGCATCATGGTGTTCCAAGAGTGGCCCTGCTGCTGGGACAGCCACCGGGTACAGCCCTACGACCTGCTCAAAGAGACCGTGGAGAGAAACACCGTGCGCCTGAGAAACCGTCCGTCGCTGGCCCTGTGGGGCGGAGGCAACGAGTCGTACAACATGGTGGGCGAAGCCCTCGACATGATGGGACGGCTGAGCGTTGAACTCGACGGCACCCGCCTATTCCACCGCGGCGAACCCAGAGGCGGAAGTCGCCACGACTACCACTGCTGGTGGCAAAACCAACCCATCACCTACAACCTCCGCATGACGGCCCACTTCTGGGGTGAATTCGGCATCCCGTCGCTACCACACATCGAAACCATCCGCCACTACATGAACGGGGAAAAATTTGTGTGGCCGCCCGATCCCGAATCCACGTTTACCCACCACACCGCCACCTTCGGCTACTCCTAGGACATCGAGAACCTGACACAATACGCCGGCTACTTCATGCCCTTCACAAGCCTTGAGAGCATCATCCTCGGCTCACAACTGGCACAGTCGGAAGGCGTGCGCCACACCCTCGAACGGGCCCGCACCATGTGGCCGGAGACCACCGGAGCCCTCTACTACAAACTCAACGACAACTATCCCGGCCTCTCCTGGTCGAGCGTCGACTACCAAGGCGCCATCAAGCCCCTCCACTATTTCGCACGGCGTGCATTCACCCCCACAACCACCGTCCTAATGTTCGACACCACCAACCTGTCGAACCAGAATGTCACGTTGCCTTACTTCCTGCTCAACGACAACACGGCGCTGAACGGCAAACCACCAGATGGCATGCGTGTTCGACACCACCATCACGCTGACTGCCCACAAGATGGCACAAAAAATAGCTGACATCCGGCTGAACGCCAAGCAGACCACCTCGGACATGCTTTACCTGAAGACCGACCTGACGGGGCCTGACAAGAAACTGATTGCCCGCAATTGGTATATCAGCAACTACGAGACCCGCCAAGGCGTCCTGCTCGAGTCTAAGCCCTCCGAGCTGAGCATGAAGCGCAAGGGCAACCGCATCGTCATCAAGAACCTCTCGGACCAGCCTGCCGTGGGCGTAACGCTCAGCGCGCCGGGGCACGCCAGCGAATTCATGCCGTCCGACAACTACGTGTGGATTGACCCGCATGAGACGGTGACGGTGACCACTAACCTCCCCAACGACGTCACCATAGACTGGTGGAACAGGAAAAAGTAATATCTTTCCCTTTTCTATGGAAAGCGGCGCCTCGTTTTGACGGGGCGCCGCTTCCTTTTGACAGGCTGGGCATGTAAAGTCACCCGCGAAGATGACAACAAAAACCGCCCCCAACTCGTGAGGGCGGAAACATGAAAAAATTATTCTTATTATCGGTACTCATGGTACTTTGTTGTTCCACTCCGATTCGAACGGGGACTGAGGGTACCAAAAACCCTAGTGCTAACCATTACACCATGGAACAATCCAAAAGCAAACAATAGCGGTTTGCGGGTGCAAAGGTAATGATTTTTATTGATTGAACACCTTTTTGACGAAAAAATATTTTCTTCCAGCTGTGAAAGATTTTATTTATCCATCAAAAAAACGACTATTCTATTTCCCCTTTCTCAAGATTATTTATCTTCCGGGAAAAACTCGAAAGTTTTGACTTTCCGGGGGGACGGGGGCCTGTTTCGAGGCACAAAGGTGGGACTTCGGGGCGTAAAGGCGGCGTTTCGAAAGTTTGAGAAGGCGTTTCTGT
>CAMZHB010000246.1 GCA_947306605.1 uncultured Prevotellaceae bacterium
CATATATGAAGGCATCCGCAACGCCATGCCTGAGATGTACCGGCGGTGGAACCTTATGGTGTATGGCATGAACAAGGAAATCAGTACGTTGGTGCCTAATTACCTGCGCAAACATCAGGATGAGTCGCTGCTGTGGGGACACCGTAAATACAAAGGGCAGCCTTGGACGCGCAATGTTGTGAAACCGGCTCCTACAAAGGGGCTTGCAGGGCGTCATCTGTGTGTTTGGCCCAGTCACGGGCGTTATTATGCTCACGAATCGGAGGTTTGGAAATGGCAGCGTCCGAGATTGCTCTGCACAACTGAAGACCTTTTGACTCAATCGTTTGTTACGCCGTTTCTGATTCCCATGTTGCGCAACAGCGGTGCCGTTGTGTGGAGTCCACGTGAGCTTGACTGGCAGCGTAATGAGGTTATTGTGGACGATGAAAGCACTCTGTATAAGGAAACTGGGGGTCACAAGGGCTGGCAAACGACTTCGGAGGCGGGATATGGGTGGAAGGAGCGTTACTGTGGGTCGGAAAATCCTTTTAATCAAGGTCATGCACGTGCAGTTGAGACTGTGAGGAATGTCAGTCAGGCCAGCAGCGCACGATGGCAAATTCAGGTGGCTGAAGACGGGGATTATGCCGTTTATGTGTCGTATCCGAAAATGGCCAACGCTGTTTCCGACGCCCGCTATACGGTGATGCACAACGGTATAAGGTCTGAATTTCTGGTTAACCAGCAGATTGGTGCCGGTACGTGGGTTTATCTGGGCACTTACTCGTTCGGTGTGGCCCACAACTCGGACAATTGTGTGATTCTAAACAATATAAGCCATCAGAAAGGCTATGTGGCGGCCGACGCGGTGAAGATAGGAGGCGGCATGGGGAACATTAGCCGGAGTGATGCCGATTATACGAATGTCAGTGGCCTGCCCCGCCATTTGGAAGGTGCGCGTTATTATCTGCAATTCGCCGGTATGCCGCCGGATGTCTATAATACGAAGGACGGTCGCAACGATTATGCCGACGATATGAATGCCCGCAGCAACGCGCTCAATTATCTGGGCGGTGGAACGGACTTTATACCTGCAGGTGAAGGACTTGGGGTGCCTTTTGAACTGTCTCTGGCCGTACATACCGATGCCGGGAAAACGCGTGACGGAAGTGAAATCGGGACTCTCGTGATTCATACGGAGAAAAACAGTGACGGCGGGGTGCATTTCAAATCCGGTGTGCCCAGAATGGTATCCGCAGACCTCGCTGGGGCTATCCAACTGTCTGTATACAATGATATTAAGTCGTCTATAGGACATTGGACACGGCGTGAACGTTTTAACCGCAACTATAGCGAGACCCGTTTGCCCGAAGTGCCTTCCGTAATTGTCGAAATGCTTTCCCACCAGAATTTTCAGGACCTTAAACTGGGGCATGACCCTAATTTCAAGTTCCTTATCTCACGTGCCATCTACAAGGGCGTACTCCGCTTCGTGAGCAACCAGCATGGCGAGAATTACGTGGTACACCCCCTGCCCGTTCATGCGTTCCAGGCCCTGTTGGAGGGAGACAACAAGGTGCATCTCGAATGGGAGCCTACGCATGACAAACTTGAACCGACCGCAGAGCCTGACGGATATACCGTATATATGAGAACGGATGGCCAAGATTTTGACAACGGGACGTTTACGAAGGACACGCATCTGACCATAGACCTTGAACCTGACGCGATATACAGTTTCAAAGTGACGGCATCGAACAAAGGCGGCGAAAGTTTCCCGTCTGAAATTCTCAGTGTCCGACAGGCGTCTCACTCGCAGGCTGAAATACTGATTGTCAACGGATTCACGCGTCTCAGTGCCCCCGATGTGATTGAGTTGGGCGATTCTGTGGGTTTCGATATGAGCGATCCTGGCGTGAGTTACCAATGTACTCCGGAGTATTGCGGTCCTCAAGTGAATTTTGACCCATATTTGCCTGACAGCGAAGGTCATAATGCTTACGGTTACAGTTCCGGCGAATGGGAAGGCCAACTTATGGGCGGCAATACCTTTGATTATCCCTACGTACATGGGAAATCCATCGCCAGTTGTGGGCAGTTCTCGTTCTCATCGAGCAGTCTGGAGGCTGTGGAACGGGGTAAGACGGTGCTTAACTCCTATCCTGTGGTCGACATCATCATGGGACTTCAGAAGGACTGCGGCCTAAGCAGCATCAAACCGTACAAGACATTTTCGAAAGCGCTTCAGCAACAGATAGCAGCCTATTCCAACCACGGCAACCTGATTGTGAGCGGCTCTTATCTGGCTTCCGACATGACGACCAGCGACGAGGTGCTCTTCACGTCGAACATTTTGCACTACAGGGCTGACATAAACAATCCGGCGCCAAACGATTCGATTATCAGGAACGATATGGTGGAGATGACGTTCGAGAGAGGTATCAATGGAAGGCAGTATACGGTGACCAGGCCGGACATCCTCGTGCCTACAGACGACGCATTCACCGCTTTCACCTACAGCGACGGTTCTTCAGCCGTGATAGCCAATACGGACGGGCGCGGTAAATCGGTCATCATGGGTATTCCGTTCGAAAGTATCAAAGACCCTGTGCAGCGTAACAGTCTTATGGCCGGTTTTCTCAAGATTTTCTGGCCTTAAACGCTTATCAGACAAACTCATCACGTTAAACGGAACGCGTATGTCCGGGAGGCAGTACTACCAGGAGATTATACGGTCTGGCAGGTGGTTTTCGGGAATATCTTGCCTCCGTTGGGAACGATGAGGCCCGTTGTCATGCGGGCGTGAGTTCCAAAAAAACGGCAAAAAGTTTGGGATTTAAAAATAAATATGTAATTTTGCAGTCCGAAACGGG
>CAMZHB010000247.1 GCA_947306605.1 uncultured Prevotellaceae bacterium
CACGCTATCACCTGAAACGCGACCGTGCTGAAATTATCGCCGAAGCCGCACTCATTTTCCGCACCATTGCCACTGCCACCCGCATCCCTTACATTGAGACTGCGGCCATTGGCGTGCGCGACGGCATCATCGTGAATCTGATGAAGCAATTTTGAGCATATATTCACATCATATGGATACAATGACGGCGTTTCAAAAATTTGAAACGCGGTTTCTGACTTTTGAAGCGCCGCCTTTGCGGCCACAAGTCACTTCTTCACAAGCGTACCTATGTGCTCGCCTTCCATGACGCGGCGCAGATTGCCCTCGACATCCATGTTGAACACATAAATGGGGAATCCGTTTTCCCGACACATTGTGATGGCCGAAAGATCCATCACTTTGAGTCCGCGCTTGTAAACTTCATCGTAAGTAATCTCGCTGAATTTCGTTGCCGTCGGGTCTTTTTCGGGATCGGCAGTGTATATTCCGTCCACGCGAGTGCCCTTCAGCATCACGTCTGCCTCAATCTCGATGCCGCGCAACGAAGACCCCGTGTCGGTTGTAAAGTATGGGTTGCCCGTTCCGCCGCTCATGATAACCACTTCGCCGGCTTCGAGCGCATTAATGGCCTTCCACTTCGTATAGAACTCACCTATGGGCTCCATACGTATGGCCGTGAGCACGCGGTTCTTCACTCCCAAGACGTCAAATGCACTTGAAAGAGCCAAAGAATTGATGACCGTGGCACACATACCCATCTGATCCCCCTTTACCCGGTCGAAGCCGCGGCCTACTCCGCTTAACCCGCGGAAAATATTGCCACCGCCAATCACGATACCCACTTGCACTCCCATTTCACACACTTCCTTGATCTGACGTGCGTAAACGTTCAGGCGTTCCACATCAATGCCCTGCCCTTGCGGGCCAGCCAGGCTTTCACCGCTCAATTTGAGCAACACGCGTTTGAATTTTGCCATAACAGAATGAATCCTATTTGTTATACAAGAGCAAAAGTACTGAAAAAACAGCATATGTGCAGCCAAGCAAGCCACTTTTTTCAAAAAGTGTGCCCGACAGACACGACTAATGCCAATTGTTGCTTAAATTTGCACTGACAATCCAAAACGAAACGCCGATGAAACAACTGTATCTCTCCCTTATGCTGCTGACACTGGGTTTCATGTCGGTCACCAACGTCCATGCGGACGCGACAGACGACCGCCCACTGTCCGTCATCTTCGACACCGACATGGGCAACGACGTGGACGACGTGCTCGCCCTCGACCTGTTATACAAATACATGGACATGGGGCACATCCGGTTGCTTGCCATCATGACCAACCAGCCTTCGGATGCATCGCCGCGCTTTCTGGACGTCATGAACCGCTGGTACGGCTACGCCAAAATTCCCATTGGCACCAGCAAAGGCGGTGGATTTGCCGACACATACGCCGCGTACGCTCAGAGAACCATCGATCTGACGGACAAGAAGGGCAAGCCGCTCTTCAAGTGCCGCGTAAAGAATCCTGACCGCCTGCCTGACGCCACCACACTCTACCGCCGCATTCTCACAAAGCAACCCGACCACAGCGTAGTGATTATCTCCACCGGTTTCTCCACGAATCTAGCACGTTTGCTTAAGAGCGGGCCCGACAAGTGGTCTACCCTCGCGGGCACCGACCTTGTGGCGAAGAAAGTGAAGTATCTCTCGCTCATGGCAGGCTGTTTCGACGACCCCAAGCGGGCGCCGCCAAAGCGCTTTTTGAAACGTGTACAGTGCCTATCGTCACGTCGCCCTGGGAGTTGGGCAACGCCATACGTTACCCCGGCAAGAGCATAGCCGATGACTTCGGCTGGACATCGGCCCACCCTCTTGTGGAAGCCTACAAAGCCTACGCCAAGATGCCTTACGACCGTCCCACATGGGACCTTACCGCTGTAGTGCAGGTGCTCCACCCCGACAAGTACATGACAGCATCGCCTACAGGCGTCATCCGAGTGGACAAACAGGGTCACACACTGTTTACGCCCGACCCGGCCGGCCGTCATCGCTATCTGACGGTGGACAAACATCAGATTCAAGACTTGAAATCCTACTTCGTAAGCGTCATAACGAAGCAGCCAAAACACAGAAAGAAATAACAGGGCCGTTCAAGGCACCAAAGTGGCACGCTGTGCCTCCCGCATTCGCTCTTCCTTGAGAATCAGCGGACAATAGAGCGTTTGCACCATTCCACGTACAAACAAATAGGAAACGAAAGCCAACCACAGGCCGTCGTTCCCCAGCCTTGGGCCGGTCACAAAGAATATGAGGAAAAATATAGCCGTTGCCGTCGCCATGGAAAACAACATGCGGCGCGTCGTGGTGAGTCCCATGAAAACACCGTCCCACAAAAAAGCGGCGAAACCAGCCAATGGCACGGCCACTATCCACCAACGGAAACGTGAAGCCGTCGTTATCACGCCGTTGTTGTCTGTAAGAAGCGAAAGAAAGTATGGCGCGAAGAGCATATAGGTCAACGTGAACAGCACGGCCAACATAATGCCCAAAAGAAACAGTGTTCGCAGCACGCGTGTCAGTCCACCGGCATCGCAAGCGCCGTGGCTTTGTCCCGACAAGGCTTCTCCGGCATTGGCAAAGCCGTCCATGAAATACGAAAACAGATAGAAGAGCTGCAACAACAGGGCATTGGCTGCCAAAATGAGGTCTCCCTGACGCGCTCCTGCAATTGTGAAGAACGATGTCACGGCAATGATGCACAATGTGCGAAGAAAGATGTCGCGGTTTACCGTGAAGAACTGCCTCTGAAAAATACGCTTAAAACGGAGCAAGGGTCCCGTGATTCTACATCCGACATAGAATTTTCCATGT
>CAMZHB010000248.1 GCA_947306605.1 uncultured Prevotellaceae bacterium
CACCACCCTTGACGGTGTCGTAGAACAGGCGGTAAACCGAGTCACCGTCGTTCTGATAGTTCTTGGCGGCGTTGATACCGCCCTGGGCGGCGATGGAGTGGGCGCGGCGCGGAGAATCCTGGATACAGAAACTCTTTACCTTGAAACCCATTTCTCCCAGGCTGGCGGCGGCACTGGCACCGGCCAGGCCCGTGCCGACGATGATGACGTCGAGCTTGCGCTTGTTCTTCGGGTTCACCAGTTTCTGGTGTGCCTTATAGTTGGTCCATTTTTCAGCTATAGGACCTTCGGGAATTCTTGAATCTATAGTAGGCATAATTCTTTATTTTTAAGGTTGACAATTGATTAATTGCAGCACAGGCTCGGGGCACACTTGAAGGCGAAGGCCAGCACCACGAGGAGGAATACCACCATGAGCAGTGTCACGTAGACCAGACCGATGGCCTTCCAACGGCTGAACCACGTCTTGCCGCTCCAACCCAACGTCTGGATGGCGCTCCAGAAACCGTGGCTCAGGTGGAACCAGATGGCGGCAAGCCAAATGATGTAGAGCACTACAAATACCGGATTGCTGAACGTTTCCTTGATGTAAGCGAAACCGTCGGCAGGGTCAAAGGCGTTCACGGTGCCCACCAGTTCGGCAAACATCATGTTGTACCAGAAATTGAACAGGTGCAGCAACAGGCCCAGACAAACGATGATGCCCAGCACAAACATGTTCTGACTGGCCCACTCCACCTTCTCGGGACGGGCGGTCACGGAATACCGGCTCTGGCCGCGTGCCTTGCGGTTCTGAAGCGTGAGCAGAAACGCAAACACAATGTGTATTACGGCCAGTGCGGCCAAACCAAGTGTTGCCACAAGGGCATACCAATTGGCGCCCAAGAGCTCACACACCTCGTTGTAAGCATCGCCGCTGAAGAGTGCCACGGCATTCATGGCGGCGTGGAACGTGAGGAAAAGAATCAGCGCGATGCCGGTAACCGACATGACTACTTTCTTTCCAATGGATGATTTAGTTAACCACATAATTAATTGAATCGTTTAGTTATTATAAAATTAAATTTTCAGATTTCAGAGCCTTTTCTGTCCGTGGCACACCGAGCACGGGTCTCTCCCGTACGGGCGCACACGACCTAATCAAATGCAAAATTACTTTTTTTCATCCGCTTTTCAAGCTTTTTTCACCACGAAAACACAAAGATTTTTTCAAAAACGCATTCCCAAACCGTGTTTCCCGTGGAACACCATACCGTAACAACCTGCTGCCCAAAACATTTTACTCTCCACAAAAGAACAATCCTCCCTTTGTCCGCATCGCCTGAAAAAGGAGGGACTTCGGAACGCAGAAAAGGCGTTTCAAAATGTCGAGACGCCGTTTCGACACGCCGAACCCAGGCTTCCATTTTAACTCCCCAGGCCGCAGCCCCAACACTTCTGACAGCAGCCACCCTACCCTTTGCTGCCGCCGGCCGAAAAAATAGACCGCCACAAACGGGCATTGTCTGACGAAAATAGCGTAATTTTGCAGCATTATGAACGAAACATTGCGCACCGACCCTCTTTTCCATTACGACATCATCGTGGTGGGCGCAGGCCACGCCGGATGCGAAGCCGCCAGCGCGGCGGCACGCATGGGAGCCGAAACCTGCCTCATCACCATGGACATGGAAAAAATAGCCCAGATGAGCTGCAACCCGGCCATCGGCGGCATTGCCAAAGGGCAAATCGTGCGCGAAGTGGACGCCCTCGGCGGCATGACCGGACTCGTCACCGACGAAACGGCCGTACAGTTCCGCATGCTCAACCGCTCGAAAGGACCGGCCATGTGGAGCCCCCGCGCCCAGTGCGACCGCAACCGCTTCAGCGCCAAGTGGAGACAAGCACTCGAAAACACACCGAACCTGCACATCTGGCAAGACCAGGCCGAGGAACTGCTCGTGGAAAACGGCCAGGCCACCGGCGTGCGCACCATCTGGGGACTGGAGTTCCGCGCCCGTTGCGTCATCATCACCGCCGGCACCTTCCTCAACGGACTCATGCACATCGGGCGCGCCAAAGTGCCCGGGGGGCGATTGGCAGAACCGGCCGTGCCTAAACTGTCAGAATCGATTGCTGCACATGGAGTTAGAGTAGACCGTATGAAGACCGGCACACCGCTGCGCATCGACGCACGCACCGTCAACTTCGATCAGCTGGAACGTCAAGAAGGCGAGGACGATTTCCACCGCTTTTCGTTCCGTTCCCAACGCCGCGCCCTACCCCAACTGTGCTGCTGGCTGTGCAACACAAACGAAGAGACGCACGACATCCTGCGCGGCGGACTCGCCGACTCCCCGCTCTACAACGGACAGATACAAAGCATCGGACCGCGCTACTGCCCGAGCATCGAAACAAAACTGCAGACGTTTCCCGACCGGACGCGCCACCCCTTGTTCCTCGAACCCGAGGGAAACGAAACCAACGCGCTCTACCTCAACGGATTCTCATCCAGTTTGCCGCTCGACGTCCAACTGAACGCCCTCCACACCATGCCGGCATTCAAGGACGCACGCATCTTCCGCCCGGGATATGCCATCGAGTACGACTTCTTCGACCCGACACAACTGGAACACACGCTGGAATCGAAAGTCATCGGCGGACTGTTCCTCGCCGGACAAGTCAATGGCACCACGGGATACGAGGAAGCGGCCGGACAAGGCATCGTGGCCGGCATAAATGCAACCCTCAAATGCAGTGGCGGCGAACCTTTCGTCATGCATCGCGACGACGCCTACATCGGCGTGCTCATCGACGATCTGGTAACCAAAGGCGTGGACGAACCTTACCGCATGTTCACTTCACGCGCC
>CAMZHB010000249.1 GCA_947306605.1 uncultured Prevotellaceae bacterium
CAGAATACAAAGAGCATCTATATACCAACGCGGCATTGATTAAACATGGTGTCACTCAAGCCGAGTTTGATTCATCACTAGTTTGGTATGCCACCCACACTGAAAAGCTTTATGACATATACGAACGACTTCAGAAACGCTTGGACAAAGAAGCTCTTGTGCTTGGTGCAAATCCGAGTTTCCGAACCGCATATAATGAAGCTAATGAAGGGGGGGATACCGTAAATATATGGAATGGAGCATCATTCTATTCACTCACGTCGAACAGTCTCAGCAAACGCATGACATTTACCATACCTGCTGACTCGTCGTTTAAACCTAATGACAGATTTATTTGGCAATTCCATCCGCATTTCGTATATCGTTCGGGGGCACGTGACGCTATTGTCAGCCTGACTCTGACATACGAAAACGATTCTGTGAGTACCACATACCAACGTCTCTATAGCGATGAGGATTTTGAAATAAGGATTGAAGCAGGCAAGACTTTAGTAAAGCAAATCTCAGGATTCGTTTATCATCGCGCGGCATGGGACAAGAATGAAAAGTTATTGTTCCTCTTCTATCCGACACTCCTGCGCTGTCATCAATCTATCGTTGAGACAGAGCCCACCGACACCAGTTCGTCTGCCGATTCATTAAATGTACAGTCACCTTTGTCGACAGACACATTGCTTCCGCTCCCAGAAAAACGAATGAACAAGTTACCTGATGGGATTCTGCAAAGCCGTACACAAGGAAAATTCCGAAGAAAAGAGATGCAATAAAACACATAAGCAACATGGTCCGAATTACGAGCCATATGGAAAATTCCATACGGGACATAAATGGTTGTATGTCCCGTATTCTTTTTCCAGGAACAGGCATCGAACATAAAAAGCTGGATTCTGCGACTCAGAATCCAGCTTTCATTGTATGGGCACTGATTATACAATGCTTAAATCACGATTATAGATTAAAACCATTTGACATAGCAGAAATCTTGTCGGTGAGGTAGGGCAGTATTCTTGGGATACAAGCGCATGCCTACCTTGAATGTTCCCGCGTTGTCGATACTCTGTGTCAGTTGGAAGGTATAAATGTTGCCGTCTCGTTTAATGACATTGAAAGGAGCGACACTATAAACACGGTCTACACCTTCAGCATCCGGATGTAGCATTACCATCTCCATACCCAGGTCATCGCTCAATCCTTGTTCGTCAATTTGAACCGTTATCGTGTATTCTTTTCCACTGAAAATGGCTTGATTTAAATTGTTGGTAGACCATTCGGTTGAAAGAACTTTGATTTGGTCCCATTTGGAAGCCACTTCCTCTTTCCATGCTGCGATTTCCTTTGCTCTAGCATAGTCATTGGCTGCCAAAAGTTTGAAACGCTCGGCTTCTTTTGAATAGAATTTTGAATAATAATCGTCTAATTGGCGCTTCATTGTGTAATGGGGCGCAATTTGTGCAATACTGTTTTTGATGGTTCTGACCCAATTCGACGAATATCCTTTTTTGTTGCGTGCATAATATAAAGGAATAATCTCATGTTCGAGCAAGCCGTAAATAGTCGAAGCATCCAAACGGTCCTGATGCTCTTGGTTCTGATAAGTCCGCTTTTCGGTAAGAGCCCATCCGGCTCACGATAACCTTCGAGCCACCAACCGTCAAGTACGCTTAAGTTGAGCAAACCATTCATTAGCGCTTTCTCACCACTGGTTCCCGATGCTTCAAGCGGGCGTGTCGGCGTATTCATCCAAATATCAACTCCGGAAATAAGGCGGCGTGCCAACTGCATGTCGTAGTTTTCCAAAAACAGTATTTTACCTAAGAAGTCGGGACTTTGAGATAATTCGTAAATACGTTTGATTAGTCCTTGTCCAGCTCCATCTGCAGGGTGAGCTTTTCCGGTATAAATGAATTGAACTGGGTAATCAGGGTTGTTAACTATCTTCTTCAGGCGTTCAATATCGCTAAAAATCAAATGTGCTCGCTTATAGGTTGCAAAACGTCTGCCAAAACCTATCAGCAATGCGTTAGGATTGATTTTATCTAAAAGAGAAACCACACGAGACGGGTCTCCCTGATTTTTAAGCCAAGACTTGCGGAAACGGTCACGGATATAGGTAATCAGTTTTTGTTTTAATTCCGTACGAAGATTCCATATTTCCTCGTCAGGCACATCATAGATTTTTCTCCAAATGGTTTCGTTTGATTGGTCTTTGTAGAAATCTTTGCCAAAGTACTTCTCGTAAAGTGTTTTCCATTCACGCGCGGCCCAAGTAGGGAGATGTACTCCGTTAGTAACGTATCCCACATGATTTTCTTCGGGATAGTATCCGCCCCAAATGTTATTGAACATTCTTTGACTGACCTCACCGTGCAGTTTGCTGACTCCGTTAACCTCTTGACAAGTTTTGCACAAGAAAGTAGACATACAGAAACGCTCATCTTTATCCGAAGGATTTGTACGTCCAAGCCCCATGAAGTCATCCCAAGAAATGCCCATCTTTTCCGGGTAATTGCCAAGATACTTTCCGAATAACGATTCGTCAAAATAGTCATGACCCGCAGGAACAGGCGTATGAACGGTATAAAGTGAAGAGGCGCGCACCAGTTCCAAAGCTTGGTTGAATGTAAGGCCCTCATTAACATAATCAACTAGTCGCTGTACATTACAAAGTGCAGCATGACCTTCATTGCAATGGTACACATCGAACGACAAGCCCAGCTTCTGCAACATCAACGTGCCTCCAATTCCAAGTAAGACCTCTTGTTTTAAGCGGTTCTCCCATGAGCCGCCATATAAGGTGTGTGTAATTGGTTTGTCATACTCTGAATTCATGTCGTTATCGGTATCGAGA
>CAMZHB010000250.1 GCA_947306605.1 uncultured Prevotellaceae bacterium
AAGGTTTCGCCGCAGCACGTCTACGAAATCGCCCACGGGAAAAGGGCGCAGGACAGGCAAGACAATCACATCTTTGATGAATTGGTCTCCAGGGGCATTATCGTCAATACATTTGTTTGATAGATTTTTGCACGCGTATTAAAAGTCAACAAATCTTTAAATCCATAATATGAACACGAACAAGAAACCCCTGAAAGCCATCGCGCTTTCGCTCGGCTTGGCAGCCATGATGCTGCTGGCCACCAATCTGGATGCCCAAAGCAGGCCCGGCGGCTTGTTTGGCAACAAACCCGTGCAGGAAGAAAAAGAAAACGGCCTCATGCAGAGAAGGAACCGCTCCACCATCAGTGACAACGGCCTCTTCACCAATGGCAACTTCGGTGAAAACGTCCCGCTCGGCGGCGGCATCGCCGTCCTGCTGGCTGCCGGCCTCGGTTATGTCGCACTAAAGAAAAAGGAGGACAAGCAATGAAAAAGACGACTCTATTCGTGATGGCCTTAGCCATGGTGCTGGGCCTCGCACAGTGCAAGAAAGAGCAGCCCGAAACGCCCGAAACCCAGGGCGTGACCATCACCCTCAACGTGGGCGGCAACAACAACGGCGCGAAAGTGAGCGTCGACCCGTATGCCGCCGAACAGGTGACTTTTGAAAACGGCGACCAAATCCTGGTGGCCAGCGGCGGCCAATACGTCGGCACGCTGACCCGCGAAAACAATGTCTTCCAAGGCAGCATCACCAACCCTGTGGAAGACCAGCCGCTCTACTTCTACTTCCTCGGCAACAAGCAAGGGACGCTTGAGGCGGGAGCCACAACCTGCACCGTGAACATCAGCGACCAGTCGGTTGAGCTCCCCGTGATTTCGATGGGACAGTCCACCGTGAACTACTCGGAAGGAGAGACATCCTACTCGTCGCGCCTTTACAACAAGGCCTCGCTGATGAAGTTTGATGTGAACACGCCCTCCGAGGCCGCCATCTGCATCACCGGCATGAACAACACGGTGACGGTGAACTTCGGCGAACCGACTGAAGTGAATTACGGTTTCACTTACGGCATGGACGGCGTTGGCTTGATTAAGATGCCTGCCAAAGACGCCAACAATGAGACCTGGGCCATCGTGCTGCCGCAGGCCGCATTGGCAGAAGGCGAGGAAAACTCGGCCTATACCGCTGACCTTCGCTACCTCGGAACTCGTCCCGCCATGGAAGAGATTGAGATGAACATCTTCCTCAACTTGGGTCTTGACTTGTCTGTAGGCATTGCCAATCCCCACTTCAAAGACCTCTCGCTCCTCCAAGAAAACCTCACAGCACAGGACGGCGACATCCTGTCGGGCATCATTAATGGAGACTACAAAATCTCCGTGGCCGCTAACGCCACTGTCACGTTGCACGATGTCACTATCTCTTATACTACCGGCGACCATGATGCTTGGGCTGGCATCACCTGCGAAGGCAACGCCACCATTCTCCTCTCAGGAGACAATACTGTGAGCAGCAGGCCTGTTGACCTGGATTATTCCGGCGCAGTACATCCCGGAATTTATATTCCCCAAGACTACACGCTCACCATCGACGGAACAGGTAGCCTATTTGCCAGTTCCCTTACCGACAATATAGGAACAGGAGGAGCTGCTGGCATCGGCGGAATGGCAAATTCCAACTATAAGTGTGGAAGTATCGTCATCAACGGAGGCACCATTACCGCCACTGGCAGTGCTGCTGGCATCGGTGCTGGTATAAGCAACGGCTGTGGCACCATCACCATCAACGGCGGCACGGTGACCGCTACTGGCGGTAACGGCTCTGCCGGCATTGGTGCTGCCGGCATGACCAACAGTACAATGAACGGCTCCCCGTGCGGTGATATTCTCATTACCGGCGGTACGGTGGTGGCCACTGGCGGCACCAACGGAACTACCAACGGCGGTGCCGGCATCGGTGCGGGATGCGCCACTGGTTCCGCAAGCAAGGTTACCAGCACCGTCGCTTCCATCACCATCACTGGCGGCAATGTGACGGCCACCGGCGGTGCCAATGCCGCTGGTATCGGCACCGGATACGCCAAACAGATGAGATACCAAGGGAAAAGCGGCTGTGGCACCATTACCATTTCCGGCGGCACCGTCGTCGCCATGGGGGGCGAAACCAAAGGTGCTGGCATCGGCACCGGCGACAAGGGGACGGGAATGGCCACCAACACCTGCGGCGCCATCAACATCACCACTGGAGTGGCCAGTGTTACAGCCACGAAGGGTGTGGATGCGACCCACAGCATCGGCAAGGGCGGCAGCAACACTACCTGCGGCACGGTGACCATTGGTTGCACCCTCGATGGCGATGGTAATCCCATAGGCGGCACGGAAGGCTACATCGAAGACAGCCCCTACACTTACCAACCTTGACAACCGAACCAAGTTAATCATTCAACGCGCAAAGGCGGCCCTCAGTTTTTGAGGGTCGCTTTTTTTTTGTTGTTAGCCCTCACCCCCGGCCCCTCTCCACTGTAGAGAGGGGAGGCGCAAAGCGACGCGGAGACGCGGCACATTAATTATATCCGTCCGGCAAGTTGGCATCCGGCAGGCCAGCATCCGGCAGGCTCGCGTCCGACAGGCTCACGTCCGGCAGGCCCGCATCCGGCAGGTTGGCATCCGACTGGCTTACGTCCGGCAGGTTCCCCCCTCTCCACCGTGGAGAGGGGGGCAGGGGGGTGAGGTCAAACTACGAATAGTCTGGCTTCCCACTTCCGTCATGAGTGGAGAGGGGGGCAGGGGGGTGAGGTCAAACTACGAATAGTCTGGCTTCCCACT
>CAMZHB010000251.1 GCA_947306605.1 uncultured Prevotellaceae bacterium
GCGCGGGCTCCGAGGTAACTGCCGCCAATGCCAGCCACGACTATGATGTCGCATTTTTCACGCAGAGTCTGGGCGGTCTGCTTGATGTCTGCTAGGAATTCGGGCGTGAGGCTGCCCGGCAAATTGACCCAGCCGAGGAAGTCGTTGCCCGGGCAGGTGCCGTCTTCGAGGGCTTTCATGGCGGCTGCAGCCTGAGGTAAATATGATTCAATGGCGCCTTCTTTCATGAAAGAGGCGGCTTTTTGGAGTTCTAAACGGATGTTTTCCATATTATAATTCTAAATTGTTATTAATGATTTCATCTGAACGTTTCGGCCAACTGCTGCATTTCCAAGGCAGGCGATTTGCGCTTATACAGGATGTTAAAGACGGCTTCGAGAATGGGAGCGTCAACGCCGAGGGCCTGATTGATTTCGTGCATGCATTTAGTGCCGTAGTAGCCTTCAGCAATCATTTGCATTTCAATCTGTGCGCTCTTCACGCTGTAACCCTTGCCGATCATGGTGCCGAACAGGTGGTTGCGGCTGAAGTTGGAGTAGCAGGTTACCAACAGGTCACCCATGTAGGCTGAGTCGGTCACGTTGCGCTTGGTATCGGAGAGTACCATTAAGAAACGTTTCATCTCTTGTGTGGCATTGGACACCATGACGGCAATGAAATTGTCGCCGTATTTGAGGCCGTGGTAGATGCCGGCTGCGATGGCATAGACGTTTTTCAGTATGGCGCCGTACTCGATGCCGATGACATCCTGGCTCGTGGTCGTTTTGATGTATGGATTACTGAGAAGATTGGCAAAGGCTTGTGCTTCGTTTTTGTCAGTGCAGCCGATAGTAAGGTATGTCTGGCGGTTGAGGGCGACTTCCTCCGCGTGGCTTGGCCCGCCGATGACGAGCAGTTGGTTTTCGGGTACGTGATACATCTGGCGGAAGTATTCAGTGACCACCATATTCTCGTCAGGCACGATGCCTTTGATGGCTGTGACGATGCGCTTGCCGGCGAGTGGTTCTTTCAGTTTCTTGAGGTGTTCCTTGAGGAACGGTGACGGGGTGACGAAGACAAGCGTGTCGGAGTTGCGCACATGCTCGTTGATGTCGGAGGTGAAGTTGATGCGTGAAGTATCGAAGTGCAGGCTGGTCAGGTAGGCAGGGTTGTAGCCCGTGCGCTTGAAGTCGGCGATGCGGTCGTCGCGGCGCATATACCAGTTGATGCGCTCTTCTTTCTCAAGCACCATTTTGGCGATGGCCGTGGCCCAGCTGCCGCTAGCCATGATACCGATGCGTCCGCAGGGTCCTTCGTTCATGCAGTTATTGTATTTGTGTCAGCCAGGCAGCCACTTCGTCCACGCTGGGCTTGCGCAATTCAAGTTTATACTTCTTGAACACTTCGCCAATCTGCTGCTGGATCTTTTGCGGGTTGGCGTCCTTCAGCTGGACCACCTGATTGTAGCCTACCTTGCGGAGCACGGGCACGAGGTCTTTTTCCACGCCCAGGGCCATGAAGGCTTCGTCGCCGTCGCGCGGGGCTTTCTTTTCAGGGCGCATTTGCGGGAAGAAGAGCACTTCCTGGATGGTGGCCTGTCCTGTCATGAGCATGACCAGACGGTCTATACCGATGCCTATGCCGCTGGTGGTGGGCATGCCGTATTGCAATGCGCGCAGGAAGTCCTGGTCGATGAACATGGCTTCGTCGTCGCCCTTTTCGCTCAGTCGCAGCTGGTCTTGGAAGCGTTCTTCCTGATCTATCGGGTCGTTCAGTTCGCTGTAGGCGTTGGCCAGTTCCTTGCCGTTCACCATCAGTTCGAAGCGTTCCGTCAGAGCCGGGTTTTCGCGGTGTTTCTTGGTCAGCGGGCTCATCTCGACGGGATAGTCAGTGATGAAGGTGGGCTGGATGAAGGTGCCTTCGCAGAATTCGCCGAAGATTTCGTCAATCATCTTGCCCTTGCCGTAGGTTTCGTCCACCGTTTCCAGTTTCAGTGCCTTGCAGATTTCGCGTATTTCGTCCTCGCTCTTGCCGTTGAGGTCATATCCCGTTTTTTCCTTGATGGCTTCGAGAATGGGCAGCCGGCGGAAGGGAGCCTTGAATGACACGGTGTTGTCGCCGATATTCACTTCCGTGGTGCCGTTGACGTCGAGACATATCTTTTCGAGCAACTGTTCCGTGAACGACATCATCCACTTGTAGTCCTTATAGGCCACGTAGAGTTCCATGCAGGTGAATTCGGGGTTGTGGTTGCGGTCCATGCCTTCGTTACGGAAGTTCTTGCCTATTTCGTAGACACCGTCGAAGCCGCCCACGATGAGGCGTTTCAGGTAGAGCTCTGTGGCGATGCGCAGGTAGAGGTCCACGTTGAGTGTATTGTGGTGGGTGATGAACGGGCGCGCGCTGGCTCCGCCGGGAATGCTTTGCAGAATGGGGGTTTCCACCTCTATGTAGCCGTGTGCGTCGAAGAAGGCGCGCATCGATTTGAGTACTTGCGAGCGCTTTTCGAATGTTTCCTTAACACCTTTGTTCACGATAAGGTCCACGTAGCGTTGGCGGTAGCGCAGTTCGGGGTCTTCGAAGGCGTCGTAGGTCTGGCCGTCCTTTTCCTTCACGATGGGCAGGGGCTTCAGGCTTTTTGCCAGCAGTGTCAGTTCCTGGGCGTGCACGCTGATTTCGCCGGTCTGTGTGCGGAACACGAAGCCTTTCACGCCCACGATGTCGCCTAGGTCAAGCAAACGCTTGAAGAGGGCGTTGTAGAGGTCTTTGTTTTCACCCGGGCAGATGTCGTCGCGGGTCACGTAGACCTGAA
>CAMZHB010000252.1 GCA_947306605.1 uncultured Prevotellaceae bacterium
TTGAAAGTCTCCATCAACTGCTGCACCTGTCCCAGTTCGCGCGAGGCGTTCTCATTGAGTTGGCCTATCACGGTGGCGCGGTTTTCGCGGTTTACCGAAGCGGAGCACCCGTGCAAAGAAACATCCATGTCTTCAAAATCCTTCCAGGCACCCTCGTTATAACGCTGCCTGCGCTGCAAACGCTCCAATTCTTCACGCGACTGTGTCAACTGGCCGATTTCCTCTGCCAACTGCTTCTGCTTGTCCAGCAACATGTCGCGGGCACCGTTGGCCTCGGCTTCTGCTGCCAGAAAATCTTCCTCCAGCGTCGAGAGAATGCGTCCAAGTTCCTGTTCCGTTTCCGAATGGTAGGGATGGTGCGTGGCTCCGCACACAGGACAGGCAAGACCTTCCTTCAGATTCTGTCTTAGCTCTATGATATTCTCGCTTTGGCTCAGCATATACGATTTGCGGAGCACTTCCAAAGCTTCGTTGAGCACACCGAGCCGCTTCTCGTTCGTGTCTGTTTCGCGGTTAATCTGTTCTATGAAACGCTCACGACGACGTATCTCGTCGGCCTTTTCTTCTATTTCCGAATAACCTTCGGTCAAGCGCTTCCACAGTTCGAGAGCGCCTTTGGCACGGCGGTGAGTGTCCGACAAACGGTTCAACCGGCGCTGAATGTCCGCACCGCTTTGGCCCTGGTTGGCCTGACTGTGAATGAAGAGTTCTTCCTTCAGTGACTTCGCTTCCGCTTGCAGCCGGTTTTGCTCCTCGTTCAGATGTTTTTCGTTATCCCGTTCCATGTTGAGACGTCCGCGCAGTTCAGCCAGCTGTTTCTGACAAGCCTTCGTGTCTTCCTGCAACTCATGCATCTTTTCCAACTGCACTTTCACGCTCTCAACGTTCTCCACCATGTTACGGTGCATAGCAATGCTCTGCAACTGCTGGATAGTGTCTTCCTTGTGCCGGGTGGTCGAGTCACGCTGGTTTTCCAGTTTCACCAGTTGCTCGTTATGTTTGCGGATATCTTCCGTATAGCGTTCCAGATCCTCGCGTTTGTGTTTCACTTCGGTTTCTATGGCCGATATCTGTCCCTGCAGATCGTGGCCGCGGTTGAAGTGGCTTTCTTTATGGCGATAGGCGGCATTGACTTCCTCCAACGAAGCCAGAGCCTGCTTATAGTTGTTTTTTGCCTCCCCCATGCGTTCACGTTCTTCGCGCAACTGGCGGCTTTTCAAGGTCACTTGGGTCTTGAGGGTTTCGAGTTCACTTTCCGCCTCTTTTATTTTGTGGAACAGTTCGCGGAACACCTGCACCTTGTCATAGCGGTCCAGTGTCTGTTTTCTGTCATACAGTGCATTGTAGTCGCGTTGAGCCTGAAGGAACAGAGTTTTCTGCTTCTCCATTTCGACTTGGGCCTTATGATACCGGTCATACCAGTCGAGTTGTTTCGTGATACGGTCCAAAGCGCTCAAGTCGCGTGTCTGCTGTCCTTGGCACATCGTCAGACGGTTTTTCTCACGTGCCAGGTCATCGTCGTTGAGCAGGCGGGTACTGATGCCTTCGATGCGTTTTTTCATGTCTTCGAAACGACGTTTGGCCTCCTGCGTTTCGACAAACACTTTTTGCGAGATATTCCCAAAGAGTTCCGTTCCCGTCAGTTTCTCCAGCAGCAACGACTTGTCGGCTTGTTTTGCATTCAGGAAATTGGCAAAACCGTTTTGTGCCAATATCACGGTGCGGGTAAACTGTTCGTAGGTCAGATGGGTCAGATTCACGATGCGTCCGACCACTTCGCGGGAGTCATAGTTTTCCTTGTGCGGTTTCAGTTTGCGCAGCGAGCGTACGGGTTTGTCGTACATCCCCGTGCGTTTCACGCGGACGCTCCACCCCGCCTCGTACACCGTGCCGTCGGTCAGTGAGAACGTCACCTTGCACCCGCCTTCCGAGCAACCCCGCCTCAGGATGTTGCGCACGTCGTCGGCCGCCAGGGCATGTTTGTCGTCCTCCGTCTCCAGTCCCAGTTTGACCGGGCGCTTCTCCGTGATTTCAAAGCGCGGGGCATGGCCATAGAGTGCCAGGCACACGGCGTCGAGCAGTGTACTCTTGCCGGCACCGGTGTTGCCCGTGATGGCGAACAGCCCGGCCGACCGCAGTGGTTCCAAGGTGAAATCCACGGTCTGTGTGCCTTCGATGGAGGCGAGGTTGGTCACTTCTATCTTGTCTATCCTCATGTAGTCTTTTCGTCTTTTGCTGTTTACAGCGTTTGCTGTTCCTCCTCACAACTGCGTTTGGCCTGTGCAAAGAGGCGTGCCACCTCGTCGGGCATATCCTCGCCATAGCGGTTGCGGTAGATGTCGCGGGCTATCTGCACGGGATTGATTTTCTGCAAGTCCTCCAGAGTTGCCATCGGCGCTTTCTCGCCGGCTCTCTGTCCGTCGGGGCGGCTGCGCAGGATACGGCACAGGCGCACGGCCCTGCCGTCGAGCGTTTTCACTATGGCTGCAGCTACCGAGGGGTCGGGCGTGGTTTCCTGCACTTTCACTTCCAGGTAGGGCCAGTCGTTGCCGTCGCCGTCACCATGGTTCTTCGGCAGGTGAGTCAGTTCGCGCAGCACGTCTTCCAGTGTCCCGCTGCCATTCTCGGGTACCGACACCAGGCAGCGAGGCGGTTCGTAAGTCACGCGCTCGATGGTCACCGTGCCGTCGTCGGCCAGCACCACGCGCTCGATGCCGTGGTTATAGTGTTTCTCGGCAAACGACATGGGCAGCACGCTTCCGGCGTAACGCACCGTCGGCTGT
>CAMZHB010000253.1 GCA_947306605.1 uncultured Prevotellaceae bacterium
GCTTGCAGGTAACTGTAGCCTCCGCCTACTGTTATCTCACGTGTCACGAACCATTTCATATTAAAATCAACACCTGCGGCATAGGCATTTTCCAAGTTCTTATATTGTCTTACGAAAGCCGGGTCGTATCTGATGATCAATTCTCCGGGGGCCTGGTTAACTGGAATGGTGACAAGGTTTATCATGTCGTGAACCTTGTTGTAGTAACCCGTCACACTCACGTTCAATTTTGACACGGTGTATTCCGTGCCCAACGAGAAGTAGTTGCTTACTTGTGGTTTCAAATCCATATTGCCGAAGAAGAGACGCACACCGCCCATATCGCGGACATATCGATAGTGCAGTTCTTTCAATGTAGGTGATTTGAAGCCTTGCGCCCACGAAGCCCGCACTTTCATGTCACCCAGAGTAAGCATAGACGAGAGTTTAGGAGTGACATGCAGGCCGAACTGCTCGTTATGATCCAGTCGTAAACCCGCAGTCACATTTATATACTGCAACGGGTTCCACTCATCCTGCAGATAGAAGGCTTGCGTCCAGTCGGTAACCCGGTTGTCATCGATACGTAACGGGGCTTTCAACCAGTCGTGGCGGAAGTCATATCCCACGCTTAACCGATGCTGGGAAGACAGTTCAAACACGCCTTTCAGTTGAGCCATTGTGCGACGTTGGTCTGCTTGCAGAGCGCGGTCGCCGTCGTAATATATATAATAAGGTGTGGCTTTGTCACCCGTCTCCACCAACCAACCTTTTTCCGAAGTATAGTCATAGTAATAGCCATGACGGTTCCAATTGACATCCGCACTCAGCCTGTGTCCGCCGTCCAAACGCCACAACCATCCGGCCGATGCCGCGGCATCGTCGTAAGAAAGGTCGTAACCGTGGACATCGGCCACTGCATATTTACCATTGGGCCGGTATATCCGCTTGTGATACCACATGCCGTCCGCATAGATTTCCATGCTCTCCACAGGGTGCCATGCGAAACGTTGTGACAACTGATACAACTGGTTCCGGTTTACCGTCTTGTTACGCGAGTCAGTAATAATGCGTCCTCCTATCTGCGCCGGGTCTTCCATGCCCGTGTTTTGCCAACCGTCGGAATGACGGAAATGGAAATTCGTAAAACTCTGGACTTTCCCCAATGTGATACCGACCGCATTGTGTTGCCGCAAGTCACCGTAGCTGCCTCCCCGCGTTTCATTCTCCAGGAGCCAACCTTTGGACGGCTTGCGTGTAATAATATTGATAACACCCGCAATGGCATCCGACCCATAGAGTGCCGACGAAGCGCCCTTGACAATCTCTATACGTTCGATGCGTGCCGGGTCAATAAGTCCCAAATCGTTCTGTCCCCCATTGTCGCCATGCAGACGCTTGCCATCCACCAAGACCAAAATGTAAGAATTACCCAATCCGTTCATCTGCATCTGGCTGCCCATATCATCTTCACTGAAAGCGAAACTGGCTGTCAGACCGCCAAGAATCTCCTCTAAACTGCGCCCGCCATACTGCTCCAGTTCTTTGCGGGTAACCACTTCGGTCTGCACGGGCACATCTTTCAACCGATGCTGTGTACCGGTAGCCGTGACTACCACTTCAGGAAGAGTGTCACTCCTTTCCTGACCATAGGCCGTCGCCACAACAAGCACCATTAAGATGCATAAAACCAAACGTCTTGTCTGCATAAAGTATTCTGCTCTTATCCTGAGAGCAAGCGTTAACTTCTTAGAGACGTGGCAGGTCTTCTGGCTTTCCATAGGCGCAACGTCTTCCCGCTTACGCAGTGACTTCGGTGTTGAGCCTTCAACAAAATGGATTACAGCTGCAGGAACAGCTCAGGTCTTTCACCTGATTCCCTTGAGCAAAACGGCACGTGGCCGTCTGTTACCAAATCTCGATGCAAAAATACATATTTTATCTGATACTACAATTATTTTTATGCTCAATTTTCACATGGTATTTCTTTTCGGAAAAAGAACGTGGCTTTCCTTATACAGGTCGGACTTCAAAAATTACAAGCAGCGTTTCAAAAATTAGAAACGCCGCTTTTGTTTTCCCATGCCGTAACACGTCAAAAAACAACAAACCGCGCAAGTCACAACTTACGCGGTTTGCCCCAAGGGGTGCCCGGTGGGACTCGAACCCACGACATTCAGAACCACAATCTGACGCTCTAACCAACTGAACTACGGGCACCATCATGTCGCTTCCTAATGGAAGCGGGTGCAAAGGTACGCTATTATTTTCAAATCACCAAATTTTCAGGTGATTTTTTACGCCTGTCCTTATTTCTGAGGAGCTTCTGAAGCAGGAGCAGCTGGTGCCTTAGCAGCTGGAGTAGCTGCTTGGTCCTGACTCTTCTGAGTTGCGTTGAAGTTCTGCTGAGTGGTTGGGAGAGTGAGTGGGTTCTCTGTGGTGGCCTCCACGGCGCTCTGTTCTGTCACGGATTTCGGTGTGACGTATGCGCACAAAACACTCAGTACTACCATTGCAATAGCAAGGCCCCATGTGGCTTTCTCTATGAAGTCGGTTGTCTTGCGCACACCCATAATCTGGTTGGATGATGCGAAATTGGAGGAGAGGCCGCCTCCCTTTGATTCTTGTATCAGCACGATACCTATCATCAGCACTGATGCGATAACGATAAGAATTACGAATAAATAGTAAAACATCTTTTTCCTTTATTTTTTATTGTTGTTTGTAATCAATTTTTCCAAAAAACGAATTTGGTCTGCAAAGTAAGCACTTTTTTTTGGATAATTCAAATTTAATCGCTTAA
>CAMZHB010000254.1 GCA_947306605.1 uncultured Prevotellaceae bacterium
GACTGCAATGAGCCTCGCGGTAAGTGCCGTGTTGGCAGTATCGTGCGGGCATCAGGGTGGTATGCCCACGTCAAATGAGTATCCGGTGGCGACCGTTGAGACGAGCAGTACGGAATTGACCGCCACTTACCCGGCTTCCATCAAGGGTAAGCAAGACATTGAAATCCGTCCGAAAATTTCCGGTTTCATTACGCGTCTTTGCGTGGACGAAGGTGCTCAGGTACGTCAGGGACAAGTGCTCTTTACTATAGATAACGTGCAGTACCGTGCTGTGCTCAATCAGGCCCAGGCTGCGCTCAATTCGGCCAAAACGGCCCAGGCTACGGCGGAGCTGACCTACAATAACAAGAAGGAGTTGCACGACCAGAACATCATCGGCGACTACGACTTGCAGACCGCCGAGAACAGCCTGCAGACGGCAAAGGCCGCCGTGGTTCAGGCTCAGGCCGCTGTTTCTGCCGCCCGCGACAACTTGTCGTATTGCAATGTGACCAGTCCTACAAGCGGTGTCATCGGCAGCATTCCTTTCCGCGTGGGCAGTCTGGTAGGCCCGAGCATGGCCCAGCCTTTCACGACGGTGTCGAACAGCAGCGAGATGTATGTCTACTTCTCCATGAACGAGAAACAAATGCTCGACTTGACCCGTTCGGCCAATGGCAACCGCATGACGGGAGAATTCCCCACCGTGAGACTGCAGTTGCTCGACGGCAGCATCTACGAGCATCCGGGCAAGGTGACCACCGTAAGCGGTGTAATCGATGCGCAGGGCGCCGTGCAGATACGTGCCGACTTCCCGAATCCCGACCGTCTGTTGAAGTCGGGTGGTTCGGGTTCTATCGTTATCCCGCAGAAGTCCGACAACAGCATCATCATCCCGCAGTCGGCCACAACGGAAGTGCAGGACAAGATTTTTGTGTATGTCGTGGGTAAGGACAACAAGGTAAAGTACACGGCCATTGAGGTGAATCCGCAGAACGACGGACAAAACTACATTGTGACGAAAGGCCTGGCCGTGGGCGACCGCTATGTGACACGCGGTATCACGAAACTTACCGACGGAATGGAAATTAAGCCAGTGACCGAGGCAGAGTACCAGAAGTCGATTGAGGAAGCTCAGAAGTTGGGTTCCATTCAGGGCAATTACAAGGAAATGAAGAAAGCGTTCAGTAAGAAATAAACTGCTTGGTTCTGATTGCATGTAACGCTGAAGTAAAACAAGAAAAACAATGACATTTACAAACTTTATAAAGCGTCCGGTGCTCTCGACGGTGATTTCCATACTCATCGTTATTATGGGTATCATCGGACTGGTGACGCTTCCCATTGAGCAGTATCCCGACATTGCTCCGCCTACCATCAGCGTGTGGACCAACTACACGGGTGCCGATGCCAAGACGGTGGAAAACTCTGTGCTCGCACCGTTGGAAGAAAGCATCAACGGTGTGGAAGGCATGACCTATATGACCTCTCAGGCTACGAATGCCGGTGGTGCCAGCATCACGGTATATTTTGAGCAAGGTATCAATCCCGATATGGCTTCGGTTAACGTGCAGAACCGCGTGCAACAGGCTCAGGCTCTGCTGCCGGCCGAAGTGACGCGCGTCGGTGTGACCGTTTCGAAACGTCAGACATCGCAAGTGATCATGTTTTCACTGACTACCGAAGACGGCCGCTATGATGACGAGTTCCTGACTAACTATGCCAACATTAACATAATCCCCGCATTGAAACGTGTGCAGGGTGTGGGCGATGTGCAAAGCCCGGGTATGAAAACATACTCCATGCGCATCTGGCTGAAGCCTGAAGTGATGAAGCAGTATGGCCTGATGCCTACGGACATCTCTGCCGCTTTGGCCGAGCAGAACGTGGAGGCCGCTCCCGGCTCGTTCGGCGAACAGAGCGACATGGCTTACGAATATACCATGCGCTACCGCGGTCGTCTGAAGACAGCTGAGGAGTTTGGCAATATCATCCTGACCAGTACGGCGACGGGACAGACACTGAAACTGAAAGACGTTGCTACTGTTGAGTTGGGCGGATTGCAGTATTCGGTGTCAATGAAGAACAACAACCATCCGTCGGTGATGGGTATGGTGCAGCAGGTGGCCGGCTCCAATGCCAACGAGATAGCCAAGGCTTGTAAGGCGGTGATAGAGGAAGAATCCAAGAACTTCCCTCCCGGACTGGTATGTAAAATCAACTACGATGTGACGGAGTTCCTCTACGCCAGTATCGAGGAAGTAGTGAAGACATTGGTCATCACGCTGATTCTGGTGTTCCTTGTGGTATATATATTCCTGCAGGATTTCCGTTCGACCATGATACCATTGATTGCCGTTCCGGTGTCATTGATAGGTACGTTCTTCTTCCTGAAGGTATTTGGATTCTCTGTGAACCTGCTGACGCTTTCCGCTTTGTTGTTGGCCATTGCCATCGTAGTGGACGATGCCATAGTGGTGGTTGAGGCGGTGCACGCCAAACTCGACCAAGGATACAAGAGTGCTTTGCAGGCCAGTATCGATGCCATGAACGAAATCTCGGGTGCCATCATTTCCATAACCTTGGTGATGTCGGCCGTGTTCATTCCCGTGTCATTCATCGGTGGAACTTCAGGAACGTTCTATAAAGAGTTTGGTATTACGATGGCTGTTTCCATTGTGATATCGGCATTGAACGCCCTGACGTTGTCGCCGGCTCTCTGTGCCATCTTCTTGAAGCCTAAGAGTAATGAAGGTGAGAAAAAGATGAGTCTTGTTGACCGCTTCCACAC
>CAMZHB010000255.1 GCA_947306605.1 uncultured Prevotellaceae bacterium
TTTCCTTCCGATGAAGAGCCAGTGGAAACAGGTAGTTGGCGTTCTGGTAACAATTGTAATCGTTCTGTTCGGCTGGATTATATTCAGAGCGCCGTCTGTTAGTGAGGCTATTCAGTATACAGTTATGGTGGTTAATCCTGTGCAATGGTCAGTCTCGTATCAGTTCAGCCGGTTGCCTCTGTTCTGGTCAGCTCTGATGTTGATAAGTGAATTCGCAGGAAGGAATGCGTTGTGTCCCCTTGACGTGTTGCCCCAAGGAGGCGGCTCGAATCGTGCGGTAAGGCTTGGAGTTTACTATGTGTTGATATTAGTGATACTGCTGTTTGCAAACAGTGGACAGGAGTTTATTTATTTCCAGTTCTAAAACCGACATGAAAAGATTTATCCGGGACATAGTGATTTTTATATCGCCTATAGTGATACTCATTATGGTAGTTGAAGTGGTGCTATATTGTATGCCGAACACCTATCGCCTAAAATCGGAATTGCTCCAACAGACCGATAGCACTACACAAACGATAGCTTTGGGCAATTCGCACGCTTATTATGGTTACTGTGCGGCTCAGGCGGCGGGGGCTTGTAATCTTGCCAATGTTTCTCAAACACTTCGTATTGACCGTTTGTTGTTGGAACGTGCAATACATCATAAAAAGGCGTTAAAGCATGTGTTGCTATTTGTAGATCATTCCAATCTTTATGATGCTCCCCTGTCTCGAGGTCGGGAGCATTGGCGTGCAACGTACTATAAGCGGTATATGAATTTGCCGATGGAATCCATGTCGGCGCGAGATTGGTTAGAAGTAACAAACGTGGCAAGTGCCAAAAACAAACTGCTCAATCTCTTTAAAGGCAATGCTTCAACATGTGACAGTGTTGGCTGGGGGATGGCATATGTCCCATCTCCGGCAGATTCTTCGCTGCTTACGTTGTCAGCATGTCGTGAGGCAGCCGAACGTCATTCGTTGACATCACTCTCAGACGCGAAGATAAATGTTCGGGATGTGATGCTCATGGCCGCCTATTGCGAAGCTCATCATTTACAAATGTGGGTTGTACAGCCACCAGTTATGCCTGGTTATTATGAACACATTACTCAGGCTCAACATGCATTGTTGGGCGAACTTATGAAGCGATTGTCGAACGTGCCAAACGTCCGTGTCATTGATATGCAACGGGATTCAGACTTTTCACGTGAAGACTTTCACGATGCAGATCACTTGAACAATATGGGAGCACGGAAGTTTACGAAAAAACTGCAGGCAATAATGCACTAGCCTGCAGTTTTTGTATGTTGAAAAGGCTGCTTATTCTCAGTGTTCCAAAATAACCTTTTTGCATGCCTCCATAAGCCATTTTGGTGTGCTGGTGGCGCCACAGATACCGAGCGTCATGATTCCGTCAAACCAATTAAAGTTGATGTCTTCGGGGCCTTCAACTAAGTAGGAGTGCTTGTTCACGTCAAGACATGCCTCATAAAGCACTCTACCGTTCGAACTCTTTTGCCCGCTCACGAAGAGTAGGGCGTCATGACGTTTTGCGAAGGCTTGCAGACGGGGTAAACGTCCCGAAACACTGCGACAAATGGTGTCGAAGGAGCGAAACGTGGCCGGCAGTTGAATGTGCCCGGCTATGTATCGCTCGATCTCACGAAATTCTGAGAGAGGTTTGGTGGTTTGTGAGAAAAGGCGGATATCACGGCTGAAATCCAGTTGCTTGGCATCTTCTATACTTTCCAATACTACAGCATGGCCTTCGGTTTGTCCGACAAGCCCAAGCACTTCGGCATGACCTTTCTTACCAAAGATAGCAATGATGGTATCTTTTGACGATTCGTATTCACGGCGGATGCGTTTCTGCAATTGCAATACGACCGGGCAGGTGGCATCGATAATCTCAATGCGACGTTCCTCTGCTTTTAGGTAAGTGCTTGGGGGCTCGCCGTGTGCTCTGAGCAATACTTTTGCGCCATGAAGCCGTTCAAAACCGTTGTGGTCAATGGTCTTGAGCCCTAAATTGCGGAGACGCTCCACTTCTTTCCCATTGTGGACGATATCGCCCAAACAATAAAGTTGGCTTCCTTGAGCCAGTTCTTCTTCGGCCTTTCGGATGGCTGTGGTCACTCCGAAACAGAAGCCGGAAGCATCGTCAATTTCTATCTGTATATTCATGGAATAGCCGTTACGACAGGCTTCTCTCCTGATAGAGTTGTAGCAGCCATTCCAACTGTTCCTCCCGTGTCATTTGGCTGTTGTCCAGGACAACGGCGTCTTCGGCTTGGCGTAAAGGCGATACCTCGCGGTGAGAATCAATGTAGTCGCGTTCTTTGACGTTCTTCAAGACTTCGTCAAAATCAGCATCCTCACCTTTCTGTTTGAGTTCGTCATAGCGGCGTTGGGCACGGATTTCTGGAGTCGCTGTCACAAAAACTTTCATTTCGGCATCGGGAAAAACGGTCGTACCTATATCGCGGCCGTCCATCACGATGCCCTTCTTTTTGCCCAAATCTTGCTGGATTTTCACCATGGCGGTGCGCACGAAAGGAATAACAGCAATGGGACTGACATGCGATGAGACCTCCATCGTCCGGATCTCTTTTTCGATGTTCTCTTTGTTCAGGTAGGTTTCAGGCAGTCTGGTTGTTTTGTTGAGTTTGAAGCCGATCTTAGATGTCTTAAGCAATTCTGCCAATTTGACTTCGTCTATAGCCCCGTCTTCAGCAAACAGGCCGTTACGTAAGGCAAGCAATGTGACTGCGCGATAC
>CAMZHB010000256.1 GCA_947306605.1 uncultured Prevotellaceae bacterium
CGTGAAACCTTGGTTCATGGCGGCGGCATAGACGAAAGCTTTGAACGTGGAGCCTGGCTGACGCATGGACGTCACCTTGTCGTATTTCCACGAGTTGTAGTCAATGTCGCCCACCCATGCCTTGATGTGGCGAGACTGCGGCTCCATAGCCACAAACCCGGTGTGCATGAACCGCACCATGTAGCGGATGCTGTCGAGCGTGCTCATCACAGCCGCCTTGGGTCCGCCGTAGGCGAAGAGTTTCACCTCGTGGGGCAGATTCAGGTAATAGTCGATGGAGTCGGTGTTACCGTCGTACTTACGGCTCAGATGCTTGTAGACAGGCAAGCGGCGGGCTATGTTCTCTATGAAATGGGGCACCGTCTGGTGACGTTCGTCCTGCCAGGGATCCATGCCCTGCCAGTGGCTGTTGAAGCGCTGCTGGATGGTACGCATCTGCTTCATCACGGCTGCCTCGGCATAGGCCTGCATCTTGGAATTGAGTGGGGTATAGATTTTCAAGCCGTCGGCATAGAGGTCCACATCCATGCCGCGTTTGTCGAACAATTCTTTTAGGTGCTTGGCCAATTCTTGACGGAAGTAAAGGGCCTGTCCGTCGTAGTTGTTCTCCACGTTGAAGTTAAGATCGATGGGCAGTGCCTTGAGGGAATCGCAAGCCTTGGCGGTAAGGTCGCCGTGTGAACAGAGATTGTCAAGCACCAAATTGCGGCGACGCAGGCTGTTTTTCGGATTGATTTTCGGGTTATAGGTGCTGGTGGCCTTGAGCAGTCCTACGAGAACGGCACTTTCTTCGGTTTTCAGCCGTGACGGTGTGGTGTCGAAGTAGGTCTTGGCGGCCGTCTTGATGCCGTAGGCGTTGCTGCCGAAGTCCACCGTATTGACATACATCGTCAGGATGTCCTGTTTCGAATAGCGGCTTTCAAGCAACATGGCCAGTATCCACTCCTTCGTCTTCATGATAATCATGTCCACACCGGGGATTTTACCCAACAGGCCGTTGGAATATTTGGTGCGCATGCGGAACATGTTCTTCACCAGTTGCTGCGTCAGGGTCGAGGCCCCGCGGGCATTGCCGTGGAGCATATCCTTGAAAGCCGCGAAGAGTCCCTGCACGTCCACGCCGCGGTGACTGTAGAAACGTTCGTCCTCCGTGTCGATGAGCGTAGTGAAGAACGTGGGATTGACTTCACCGAACGTCACCGGCGAACGGTTTTCATTAAAGTATTTGCCGATGAGCACGCCGTCCTCGGTATAGATTTCGGAGGCCACGCTCGTTTCGGGATGCATGATTTCGTCAATCGTAGGCGATTTGCCGAAAAGCCAGAAGAGATTCACATAAACGGCAAACAGGTACAAGAAAAACAATGCAAGCAATGAGGTCACCGCTGCCAATGCTTTCTTCCACCACGGCGTACCGCGGTAAAGTCCCTTGTACCATCGCCAGGCCTTACCCGGCAGACGCAGAATATAGCGCAACCACGTTTTTAAGTGTTCCATGTATTGTCTCGTTTGGCGGCCGCAGAACCGGTCACAGCACAAAATTACGCATTTCGCCGCGTATGCCACCGCCCCGCCCCCTTAAAAATCGTTGCCTTTCGTGCTTTCCTCTCAAATTTAAGTGTAAATTTGCACCTATAAACCCACAAAGCATGAAATACAACGTCCGCTGCCACCATTGTGGCCAACTTTTCCCCACCGAAGGTCAGCCCGGCCAAAAAAGCGAGGCCACCTGCCCCCACTGCGGCACCCGCCTCCAGTTCACAGTCCCTGACCGGCAGGAACCGGAAGGGCAAAAGCCCCAGTCGTCAAAAGGCCTCGGCATCTTCGTCGCCATACTGGCCTTGCTCACCGCAGCAGTCTACATCGGCCACTCGTTCTACGACCGCTACCTCGACCGGCAGCACCAACAGCAGATGACACGCCTGGCCCAGCTCGACTCCGCACGCGTCGTCGAAGCCGAAGCCGCCGAACGCGCCTACGCCATCCGGAAAGCCCGCGAAGACTCCTTGCTGCGCCACAGCGAAGCCTTCATCAAAGAACGCGTGGAAGCCATCTACGCCACCGCTTTCCAAGTCATCAACGGCACGCCCAACGACACCCTCGACATCTACCGCGACTTCTTCTCAGCCGGCCTGTCCAAACAACTCCGCAACGCCCAACAGCGCGCCCGAAGCGACAGCCTCGGCGTCATGCCGCGCAACTTCTGGGCACAATCCAGAGGACACGGACACATGCAGGCTGCAAGGGTCGTCACTGTCAACAACATCAGCAAAGACAGCGCACAAGCCTACCTGCGCGCCGAACAACGCTGGAACCGCGACGACGAACCCGCACGCATCACCAGCTACGCCGGCATGCTCCACCTCTGCCTCGACAACGGGCAATGGCTCATCGACGACTTCGTAAACGACGAAATCGGATCCTACCGCAAACTGCTGGAGAAGTAGCGAAAATTCTCCCTCACCTCTGATAATGTCAAAAATTTCACACTAAAATCGGGCTTTTCGAAACCCGTTGATTTCCAACAATCCTTAACTATGGCAAAACAAAAGCGGCGTTTCAAAATTTCGAAACGCCGCTTCTGCAACCAAAAGTCCCACTTCTGAGCGACGAAATCCCGACCCCAGACAAAGACTTACCCACAAAAAGGAGCGCCCGACCAAATGGCCGGGCGCTCCTTATATAGAAATCTAAAGTGATTTACTTCTCGTCTTCCCAAGGCGACTTCTGGCCGTCGAAGGTGCCGTCACTCTGG
>CAMZHB010000257.1 GCA_947306605.1 uncultured Prevotellaceae bacterium
CGCCCTGGGCCATGGCCACCGTGCCCGCAGTGAGGAACAACGGAATCAGAAACAAGTGGCAACAGAGGTTGCGCAGTGTCGTTTTGGTGGCTTTCATCTGTCAATAATAACGCTGGAAATAAGTTTTTAGTGTTTTTTCTGCGAAAAAAGTGCGGTTTGTTATCGTTGGTATCGGAGGAATGCTTAACTTTGCACCGGTTTAACTAAAAATAATTTGGAATATGGCTTACGTAATTGGTGACGATTGTGTTGCTTGTGGCTCTTGCATTGGCGAGTGCCCTGCCGGCGCTATCTCTGAAGGCGAAAAGTATGTGATTGACCCCGATGCCTGTATGGATTGCGGCACGTGTGCTGACGTATGTCCGTCGGGCGCTATTGCACCGGGCGAATAATCGTTACATAGCAAAGAAACAAGAAAGCCGGACGCATAGTGCGTCCGGCTTCTTCTTTTTTATGGTAACGTTCAGGCCAATTTGGCGAGCGCTTGTTTGATGCGGCTCATAGCTTCTCGTATATTGTCGTCGCTGGTAGCGTAGCTCATGCGGAAACACTGGGGACTGCCGAAGGCATCGCCTCCCACTGTGGCCACATGGGCGACTTCGAGCAGATACATGGCGAAGTCGGTGCTGTTGTTGATGGTCTGTCCGTTGTAGCTCTTGCCGAAGTAGGCGCTGCATTTGGGGAAGAGATAGAAAGCTCCGTGCGGCTCGTTGACTTCAAGGCCGGGGATTTCACGGGCCAGGGCAACGATGAGGTTTTTACGGCGTTCGAAGGCTTGGCGCATGTCTTCGACGCACTGTTGGTCGCCGGAGAAGGCTGCGGCTGCGGCTATCTGGCTTACGGAACAAGGGCCGCTGGTGTATTGTCCCTGCAACTTGTTGCAACCTTTGACAATCCATTCGGGGGCCGCGATGAAACCGATGCGCCATCCGGTCATGGCGTAGGCTTTTGAGACACCGTTGATGAGGACAGTGCGTTCCTTCATGTCAGGTATCTGGGCGATACTGGCATGGCGGCCCACATAGTTGATGTGTTCGTAGATTTCATCGGCAATGACGATGACGCGCTCGTGACGGCGCAACACGGCTGCAAGACCTTCCAGTTCTTCGGCGCTATAGACGGCGCCTGTGGGGTTGCTGGGCGAACAAAGGATGAGGGCACGGGTGCGCGGGGTAATGGCGGCTTCGAGTTGTGCGGGCGTAATCTTGAAGTCTTGCTCGATGGTGGCCTCAATGAATACGGGCTGTCCGTCGGCGAGCATGACCATTTGGGGATAGCTCACCCAATAGGGAGCAGGGACGATGACTTCGTCACCTTCGTTGACGAGAGCCATGATGGTGTTGCACACACTCTGCTTGGCACCGTTGGAACAGAGAATCTGGTTCACAGAGTATTCGAGTCCGTTTTCGCGTTTCAGTTTGTCAAGGATGGCTTGTCTCAGCACGGGATAGCCGGGCACGGGAGAGTAGCGTGAGTAGTTGTCGTCAATGGCCTGATGGGCGGCCTGTTTGATGGCGTCGGGGGTGTTGAAATCGGGTTCTCCGACGCTCATGTTGATGATGTCAATGCCTTGTGCCTTCAGTTCGGCACTTTTTTGCGACATGGCCAGTGTGGCGGACGGTTGCAAACGGTTGAGGCGGTTTGAGAGCTGGGTCATATTTCTGAAGTTTTGTTTACAGTTTCCTATATGCGTTTTCGTTTTTCTGGTATCGCAGTTGTTATTTGTTGAAATGGAGATTGTGTCCCATGCGTTCCTTCTTAGTGCGCAGGTATGCCTCGTCGTAGGGGTTGGGCGTGATTTCGATGGGCACGTTTTCGACCACTTGGAGCCCGAAGCCTTCCAGTCCGGCGCGCTTCACGGGATTGTTGGTCATGAGTCGCATTTTGCGTACGCCAATCATGCGGAGTATCTGTGCCCCCACGCCGTAATCGCGTTCGTCGGGATTGAAACCCAGGTGGAGGTTGGCGTCAACGGTGTCATAACCCTGTTCCTGCAACTTGTATGCCGCAATCTTGGCCATGAGACCGATGCCACGGCCTTCCTGATTGAGGTAAACGACGGCACCGCGGCCTTCCTGCTCAATCATCTTGAGGGCCTGGTGCAGCTGTTCGCCACAGTCGCAACGTTTGCTGCCGAAGATGTCGCCGGTCATGCATGAGGAGTGGACGCGCACCAATACGGCGTCGTCCTCGTTCCACGTGCCTTTGGTCAAGACTACGTGTTCGAGCCCGTTGCTCTTTTGACGGAAGGGAATGAGTTTGAAATCGCCGTATTGCGTGGGCAAATGGACGGTGTCACCCTGTTCCACGATGGATTCTTCTTTGAGGCGGAAGGCGATGAGGTCGCGTATGGTAATCATCTTCATGCCATGTTTGCGGGCCACTTCGATGAGTTGTGGCATGCGTGCCATGGTGCCGTCCTCATTCATGATTTCGATGAGCGCGGCTGCAGGGTTCAGTCCGGCCAGACGGGCCAGGTCGACGGCAGCTTCGGTGTGGCCGGCACGACGCAGCACTCCCTTGTTTTGGGCATAGAGGGGATTGATGTGTCCCGGGCGTCCGAACGTCTCTGGGGTGCTTGTGGGGTCGGCCAAGGCGCGGATGGTGGCGGCGCGGTCGGACGTGCTGACACCGGTGGTGCACCCTTCGAGTTTGTCAACGGTCACGGTGAACGGTGTGCCGAGCATGCTCGTGTTGTCCTCCACCTGATGCGACAGGTTAAGCTCTTTGCAGCGGTCCATGGTGATGGGGACGC
>CAMZHB010000258.1 GCA_947306605.1 uncultured Prevotellaceae bacterium
CTATAAGACACCAGTGATAGTTCCAGTGACCATGGAACGTACCATTCCTTATTTGGCTTACAAGGGAGTGTTGCGTGTAGCGTCGAACACGGATTACGATGCCACAGTTGATGTCGATTGGCTGACTGTTGAAAAAACGTCCAAGGGGCTCCGTTTCATGGCCGAAGCAAACACGACGCCTTGGCTGCGTATTGGTACAATTACCCTCAAGTCAACCGATGACGAGGTAACACGTACCATTCAGATCAACCAGGAGTCGCAGGACCTCTCCAACGATGCCGATGCCCGTGCCCGTCAGGCGCTTCAGATGATGTCGCTCGACGACAAACTCAATCTTATTGTGGGTGAGAATTCATTCTATACTAAAGCCATCAGCAGCATCAAACTGCCCCGACTCTTCCAGAGTGACGGTCCCCAGGGGGTGCGTACCGACAACAAGAGTACGGCTTATCCCTCCACGGTAATGCTGGCTGCCACATGGAACCGCGACATGGCCTACGCTTACGGTCAGGCTCTCGGTCGCGACAGCCGGGCCCGTGGCATTAATTTCATACTCGGTCCGGGAGTGAACATCTACCGCTCGCCCCGTGGCGGACGTAACTTCGAATACATGGGTGAGGACCCATGGCTCACGTCGCAGATAGCTTGCGGCTACATCGAGGGCGTGCAGAGCAATCCTGGTGTTATTTGCATGATGAAGCATTTCGCAGCCAATTTCATGGAATATGGCCGTCTCTCCGTGAGCTCCGATGTGGATGAGCGCACCCTGCAGGAAATCTATCTGCCGGCTTTCCGTCGTGCTACCCAGGATGCCAAGGTCGGCTCCATCATGTCGGGCTACAATCTGGTAAACGGCGTCTATTGCTGTGAGGATAGTTTCTTGATGCAAACCATATTGCGACAGCAATGGCACTATCCCTTCATGTCGGTGAGTGACTGGGGTGCACCGTACTATGCCAAGGGCAGTGGCTGGAGTCCCAACCACATTGTCAATCTGGCTAACCACGGTGTTGATTTCGAGGCCGCCACGCCTGGCTATTACCAGTTGAAACCCGAGGAACTGAAGCAATACATTGCTGAGGGGAAGGTGAAGGAAGAAAACATCGACCAAAAGGTGCTCAACATCTTGCGCACCATTTATTATTTCCATTTGGACGAATACACCACGGCCGACAAGACCATCGCTCTCGACAATGCCGAGAACGGTCAGGTGGCTTATCAGACGGCGGCCGAAGGTCTGGTGCTTTTGAAAAATGCCGACAATGTCTTGCCTTTCGATCCGGCTAAGGTGAAAAAGGTTGGCGTCATGGGCCACAATGCCGACCGCTACGTCTATGGCGGTGGCTCCGGCGAGGTGCTGCCTTTCCACAGTGTCACGCCGTTGGCCGGACTGCAGGCCGTGGGCGAGGAAAAAGGGGTGCAGGTCGATTTGATTGATTTCAGCGAGATGGAGCCCATCGCCAACAAGAACGGACGTACGTTCTTCTATACCACAGAGGATTGCACCACGCCCGGTTTCACGGCCAAATACTACAAGAACCGCAACGCTTCCGGCGCGGCCATTGCCACCCGGGTGGAGCAGGAAATCAACAACTCGTGGGAGACGAAGAAAGTCAACAATTTGGGCTCTACCGATTTCTCCGCCACATGGACCGGTTACCTCAAGTGTGACATGACGGCCAAGTATACTTTTTCCTTTACCGCCGACGACGGCATGGACCTCACGCTCGACGGCAGTAAAATCATTGACGATTGGAACGACAATCCCGAACACACCAAGACGGCCACCGTCACACTTACCGAAGGCAAGGTCTATCCTGTCGTGGCCCGCTTCTATCAGGCCGGCGGCGGTGCCGTGGCCCGTCTCGAAGTGACGCGTGACAACAAGGACTACCAGACTCAGCAGATGGCACTGCTTGGCAGCTACGACGCCATTGTGGTGTGCGAAGGCTACGACAAAGACCTCGAGGGTGAAAACAAAGACCGCACCTTTGCTTTGCCCTCCGACCGCCAGCAGATGATTCTCAATGCTCTGAAGTCCGACAAACCTGTCATTACCGTGCTCAACAGCGGGGGAGCCGTCGACATGCGCACGTGGATTGACAAGGTCAGCGGCATCGTCTGGGCTGCCTATCCCGGCCAGGAAGGCGGCACGGCTATTGCCCGTATGCTTTTCGGCGACGTCAATCCGTCGGGCAAACTCCCCATGACGTTCGAACGTCTGGAGACCGACAATCCCACGTACAATTATTACAAAGACACCAACCGCCGCGTGGCCTTCAAGGAAGGGATCTACATGGGCTACCGCGGGTTCCAGAAGAACAACAAGACGCCGCTCTTCCCCTTTGGCTACGGTCTGAGCTACACGTCGTTTGAACTTTCCGGCCTCACGGCCACGCCCACTACGGCCACCGTTACCGTGAAGAACACGGGCGACCGTGCCGGAGCCGAAGTGGTGCAAATCTATGTCGGCCCCAACACTCAGAGTGTTGTTGACCGTCCTGCCAAGGAACTGCGCGGCTTCACCAAAGTCAGTCTCCAGCCCGGTGAGAGCAAAACCGTGGAAATCGCCCTCGATGACCATGCTTACAGTTTCTTTAACGTCTCGAAGCATGCCTTCCAACAAGTTCCCGGCAACTACACCGTTTATGCCGGCACCAGTTCCGCCGACCTGCCCCTGCAGGCCACGGTCAGCGTGACGGTGAAGCCCCTGTCAATCATAAAATCGCGGGCACAGGCGAGGACGGCCTCGTG
>CAMZHB010000259.1 GCA_947306605.1 uncultured Prevotellaceae bacterium
TGACGACGACGCTGCAATTGAGCCCTCAATGAAGAGTCTCCGATTGTCCGTTTCGCCCAATCCCGCCACAGAATATGCCGAGGTGGCCTTCGTTGCCAACGGGACAAACCCCACAGACTGCCTCATTACAGTAACCAACTCTACAGGTAAAAAGGTTTTTGCTATCCGGCCAGTGAGTAGTTCTGTACGCCTCTCGACCCAAGCATGGCCTTCGGGCATGTATTTTATTACCCTCACCACTCCATATGGCTCAGCAACCAAGAAGTTTATCGTACAATAAACCAATATATTATAAATAATATACCGCAGTTGTTGAAAACTATTTAAGTAAAAAAAAACGATATTTCGGGAATTCTTTGTATTTTTGCAATCCGTATTTTTGTCACTCAAAAACACGGAATAATGAAACAAGGTTTTGACAACGAGAAGTATCTCAAAATTCAGTCCGAACACATCAAGGAAAGGATTTCCAAGTTCGGGAACAAACTTTACTTAGAATTTGGCGGTAAGCTTTTTGACGACTACCACGCCAGTCGTGTCCTCCCTGGTTTTGAACCCGACAGCAAGCTGAAAATGCTGATGCAGTTGCGCGACGATGCCGAGATAGTCATAGCTATCAGCGCTCGCGACATTGAAAAGAACAAGGTGCGCGGCGACCTTGGCATCACGTACGATGTAGACGTGCTGCGGCTGCGCGACGAGTTCATGAATCGTGGTTTGATGGTTAGCGGAGTGGTGATAACACAGTACAACGGACAAGCCAGTGCAATGGCTTTCCGCGAGCGTCTGGAACGATTGGGCATACCGGTGTATTATCACTACATCATTGAAGGCTACCCCACCAACGTGGACTTGATTTGTTCCGCCAACGGTTTTGGACGGACCGAGTATGTGAAAATGGCTGTATGCCTGAGCCAACTCTACCAAGAAAACCAACTTGGTGTGAAGGCCGGCTATGCCAAGTTTGAAACTTTCCCCATCTGGAGCATTCCATTGAAGCATCCGGTGAATGTGGCATACGAAGCAGCCACAGCCGACCTGAACGACGTGAACATGATTGACCCGTTCCATCTGGAAGCTTACGGCAAGACAACTGTGAACTACAACCGGGACATTGAGAATTTCCCAGTGCTGAATGCTATATTTGAGGGCATTTACGGATACTGCCCTTACAAATCGCCCACTGATATGGGCGTGAACATGGCTGGATTCTGCATCAGCGACGATGAAGTTTGCAGCCAAGCCTCAAAGGATGAAATCATTCGCCGATACTACAACGCGCTGTGCGAATTTGCGGAGGGAAAAACCGGGGAGACCGAGGTAAACAAAATCGCCCTGCTGATGAAACAATTAAAACTGACTACTGACGACCGCCGCACAACCGTTGCTGCCCATCAGCGCAAACAACAGGAGAATGCCGATGCCTCGGCCATAGAACTTGCCGATGGCACTATAATCACTGCCCACAGCAGTACCTTGCTCGGACCCAGCGCAGCCCTCCTGCTGAACGCCACCAAATATCTGGCCGGAATCGACCACAGCGTAAAACTGATTGCCCAAGAGATTATAGAGCCCATTCAGCACACGAAAGTGAAACTGCTCCACGGCCACAACCCACGTCTGCATACCGACGAGGTGCTGGTTGCCCTGTCAATGCTGAGCCTGACAGATGAGAACTGCCGTAGGGCATTGGCCACATTGCCTCAACTGAACGGATGCCAAGTACATGCCACCGTTATGCTGAGCGAAGTGGACAGGAAAATATTCAAGAAATTAGGCATTGGTCTGACAACAGACCCATTGCAGAAGAAGAAATAAACGTCGACAGCGGTAGCTTTAGAACGTTTGAATAGAGGAGCAGTACCAATCGGAAGAGGTTAGTACTGCTCTTTTTCGTTGGGGAAGTCCTGACTCTTTACATCCATGATATACTGCCTGATGGCGTTGCTGATGTCAGCGCCAAAACTGCCGTATACACGCAGATAGCGGGGAGTAAACTGCTGGGTGATACCGAGCATGTCTTGCAGGACAAGGACTTGGCCGTCTGTACTGCTGCCAGCACCGATGCCAATGGTTGGAATCTTGAGTTCGGAAGTGACTTGTGCAGCCAGTTTGGCCGGGATTTTTTCCAGAACAACACTAAAACAACCTGCATCTTCAAGCACATGGGCATCGTGAATGAGACGGGCGGCCTCGTCCTCTTGGGTTGCACGGACGGCATAGGTGCCAAACTTGTTGATACTTTGTGGGGTGAGACCAAGATGGCCCATCACAGGAATACCGGCCGTGAGAATACGGCAAATAGACTCGAGGACTTCTTCTCCACCTTCGAGCTTGACAGCGTCGGCACCCGTTTCTTTCATGATACGGATGGCAGAGGCAAGAGCCTGTTTTGAGTTGCCCTGATAGGTGCCGAATGGCATGTCAACCACCACCAAAGCACGTTTTATAGCACGCTTGACGGACGACGCGTAAACAATCATCTCGTCAAGAGTGATGGGGAGAGTGGTGTCGAACCCTTCCATGACATTGGCTGCGGAATCGCCAACCAAGACAACATCTATCTTAGTTGCATCAAGCAGTTTGGCCATAGAGTAATCGTATGCTGTGAGCATGGCAATTTTTTCTCCAGACATCTTCATACGCTGGAGAACATGCGTGGTAACTTTCGTTACATCAGTTTGTAGATAAGCCATAATTATTCAATTTCTTCGTCTCCGTCGTTGTGGAAGGAGTTGCCTTCGTTTTCGTCA
>CAMZHB010000260.1 GCA_947306605.1 uncultured Prevotellaceae bacterium
TTTACTACACAGGCCTGAACCGGAGAGCCAGAATCAGGGAACGAGAAGGAAAGGCAAAGGTTTATACTCTCGACGCCTCGCAGTCGGTGAGCCTGACAGTTCGCATACCGGCACGTGGTTACACGTGGTACGTTATCGAATAAACCGCAGGGCCGGCGCGTGTCTTCACATGGCTTACGGACCTCCGTGAGAGAACGGATAATAATGACAGTTCTTATATATAGGTCCGATTTCGGGGTCTCAAAGCGGCGTCTCGGGTCGCAGAAGCGGCGTTCCAAATTTTTGAAACGTCGCTTCTAATTTGACATAATTGGTGCCTGGTGAAAACCAGTGTGATACGAAACGTCGGATTTTGGGGTAAAAATCTTGACATTAGATGTTCAAATCAAGTTCCACAGGGCAGTGGTCGCTGCCGTAGATGTCGGTGTGGATTTTTGCTTCTGTCAGGCAAGGTTGTAGCCGGTTCGAGGCAAGGAAATAGTCGATGCGCCAGCCCGCGTTTTTCTGCCGGGCCTGGAAACGGTAACTCCACCAGGAATAAACGCCTTCGAGGGTGGGGTGGAAGTAACGCCAGGTGTCTGTGAAACCGGCATCGAGCAGTTGTGTGAACTTTTCGCGTTCTTCGTCGGTAAATCCGGCGTTACGGCGATTGCTCTTGGGATTCTTGAGGTCTATTTCCTGATGGGCCACGTTCATGTCGCCGCAGACAATGACAGGCTTCTTTTGGTCGAGGGTAAGGACATAGTTGCGGAAGTCGTCGTCCCATGCCATGCGATAGTCGAGTCGCCGCAATTCGTCCTGTGAATTGGGTGTATAGACGCAGACGAGGTAAAACCGATTGAACTCGTGAGTGACAACCCGGCCTTCGTGATCGTGCACTTCGACGCCCATCCCCAGCATGACGTCAAGCGGCTCATGGCGGGTAAAGATAGCCGTGCCCGAATAGCCTTTCTTTTCGGCGTAATTCCAGTATGAGCGGTAGCCGGGATAGTCCAAATCAAGTTGCCCCTGTTGCATCTTTGTTTCCTGTAGACAGACACAGTCGGCATTCAGTTGCGTGAAAATGTCGGAAAAGCCTTTGCCTTCACAGGCCCGCAGGCCGTTCACGTTCCATGAGATAAGTTTCATGATCATTGTTATTAATGATTTTTCAATGCAAAGATAATAGAAAACGCTTATATGAATAACTATTTTGTATTAACTTTGTCGTGGTAAAAATCATTTTCATGATGAAAGCGAAGAATAGATTCCTTTATTTGCTCGGTCTGCTGTCGATTATAGCGATGTCGTATATCCCTGCCATGGCCCAGACTCAGACCATCCGTTTGTTTTGTGCAGGCGGAGAGTGTGCCGGACTCACGTTCAATTTGAGCGGTGCAGGCACAGTCTATGTAGATTGGGGCTATGGTGAGGTAGTTGACTACCATGGTGACATCATTACGGGTAAATGCCACGAAGACACGATTGTGGTGACCTTGCCTGAAACCATTACTGGTTTTGACTGCTCGGGTCTGTGCATTTCGTGGATTGATGTGAGTGCAGCTCCTCTTTTGGTGACGTTGAATTGTGCCGACAATGAATTGGAAGCACTGGACGTGGATAGTTTGGAACTCCTCCAGGAACTGGATTGCAGCGGGAATCAGTTGGCAACACTTTCTGTGGCCAAAAATCCCGCTTTGCGTTATTTGGATTGTTCTGAAAACCAACTGACGGCATTAGATATAAATCAGAACGCAGAGTTGCAAGTGCTTAGCTGTTCTGAGAATCAGTTGCAAAGCTTGTCGTTAGGTGATAATTCAAAACTGAGCGCTCTCTGGGGCTCAGAGAATATGTTCGGGACACTGGACTTGACAGCTAATCCTGAACTGACTTCGGTCGTACTGACAAATTGTGGGTTGCGGACACTTGAGTTGCAGGATGTGACGAAACTGCAAGACCTTTGGATTGACGGAAATGCATTGAGTTCACTCAACCTGAAAGGCGCAGACGTCATATTCAGTGCCAATGTAAGCAATAATCGATTGGAGTCAATTGACGTGGAGGGTTACACGGTAAAGACACAGACATATTTGTTCGATTGCACTGGAAACCGTTTGCCTTTCTCTTCATTTTACTCTGCGACAAAGGTGAAAAACTATGTGTGCGGTGTACAAGAACCGGTTGATTGCGGTTTTGACTCTTTGGAGATAGAGGTGATGAAGGATTTCAGTCCTTTTATCACCAATGCTGGGAAGGCAAAACTGGGCGTATTGGTAGTGAAGGACGCTCAAACCGATGTGGAATTGGAAAAGGGCACAAGTGATAAGGACTATCAGTTTCTTTCAGGGCGTCTGCGCTTTTGGCATGCCGTTGATAGCGTTTACTTGGTTGTTACCTCGTCCAAGTATCCCGACCTTGAGATTCGTTCCAACCGTTTTGTTGTTTTCGACCCCAAGGTGGGTATTCACAGTGTTGCGTCTTCGGACGGCTTGCAGGTAATGCCAGGCCAAGGAGTGCTGACACTTCGTGACTCAAGCGGCGAGTTCGTTACGGTTGTCTCGGCCGACGGGCGCGTCTACTGGCAAGGAGTGTTGCCTTTGAGAAAGCCGACATCAATAGCACTGCCCTCCGGCATCTATCTTGTGAATGGGAATAAGTATAAAGTGAAGTAAAATTGATAACGATGATAAAAATGAAACAGACAAGATATGTTATTCTCCTTATAATAGTGGTCTGGCTGATGTCGGGCGTTTCCGTATTGGCTCAGAAG
>CAMZHB010000261.1 GCA_947306605.1 uncultured Prevotellaceae bacterium
CCTTCAAGACTTCCGAAGGCATTGAATTGAACGGTTGGATGATGAAACCCGTGGACTTCGATGCCAGCAAGAAGTATCCTGTCATCCTCTACCAGTACTCCGGCCCCGGCTCTCAGTGCGTCAACGACGCCTGGGGCATCGGCTTCGGCAGCGGCGGTTTGTTGGAAAGCCATTGGTGCAGCCTCGGCTTCATCGTAGCCTGTGTGGACGGACGCGGCACGGGAGGACGTGGCGCCGACTTTGAGAAATGCACTTACCAACGGCTGGGCAAATTCGAATCGCGCGACCAGGTGGAGACTGCCATCTACTTGGGCGGCTTGTCCTACGTGGATAAAAACAACATAGGAATCTGGGGCTGGAGCTACGGTGGCTTCAACACCCTGATGAGCATGAGCGAAGGTCGTCCGGTCTTCAAAGCCGGCGTGGCAGTGGCGCCGCCAACCAGTTGGCGTTACTACGACTCCATTTATACCGAGCGCTACATGCGTACACCGCAGGAGAACCCCGACGGATACGAGGACAATGCCCTCAGCCGGGCCAAGCAGTTGGGCGGTGCCCTGCTCGTCTGTCACGGACTGGCCGACGACAACGTGCATGTGCGAAACACCTACGAATATACAGAGGCTCTGGTGCAGGCAGACAAGCAGTTCGAGATGCAGACCTACACCAACCGCAATCACAGCATCTATGGCGGCAACACACGCCAGCACCTCATGACACGCATGACCAATTTCTTTAAGCAGCACCTGCTGGGGAAATAAACCGAGAGAGAATAATACCGACGAATTGTAAAACTAAAACATAAGAAGTCATGTCACTCGTAAAATGTATTGAATGCGGGAACACGGTGTCCACCACCGCCCAGAGTTGCCCCCACTGCGGCGCTCCCATCATCCTGTGTACCGCCTGCGGTCGCCCGTTGCCCGCCTCAGCCGAGACGTGTCCTCACTGCGGCGCTCCCGCCGAAACAGTGTACGAAGAAGTGAAGCCAAAAGCCGTGCCGGCCGCCCCGGCACAATCTGAAGCTCCGGTCCCGTATGCCTATGCCCCGACACCCGCACAGCCCGTGCCGCAGGTCAAAAAAGGCTCCCGCGGTCTCATGGTCACCGGCATCATTCTGCTCGTCCTCATCCTCTGCTGTATCGTACTCTACGCCCTGTGCCCCAGAGACAAAGCCCACCAGGAAGTTGTCAGCCAGCGTGTGGCCGAAGCCGTCGCAGAAGTGCGCGACTCCATGGGCGTGACCAATGGACTGAGCATCATTGACGACATGGTCGACAAAGTGACACGCTACGCCGTGAGCAACAAGCTCCGTGTGGACAACTACAAGCTTTTCTCCCTCGGCCGCTTCAAGACCGACGAGACCCACCAGCCGGTCATCACGTTCGGCATCGCCAACCATGTGTTCTGCTTCTTCACCAAAGAAGACCTCAAACGCGAGGTGCGCAAATGGAAAGAAGAAAAACAGCAGGACGCCAGCAGTGTCCTCGGTGACCTCTGGGACAGTGTGCGCGAAAAGATAGGCCTCGACGATCTTCTGCCCGGACTCTTCGGCGGCGACAGTGACGACGCCCCCGCGGACAAGAAGGCCGTGCCCAATGTGTAACCGTGTCCACACATCAAAACAGACAAGTGGCTTGGCTCAACAAGTTTCCTTTTCAAACATTGGCAAGTTGTTAGAACAAATAAAACAACACGCCTGTTACACTCCCTGAAGAATTAAAACGAAGCGGCGCTTCGGCGCGCAAAGGCGGCGTCTCAAAATTTTGAGACGCCGCCTTTACTTTCGTTTGTATATTCAAATTATTCGACCGAGGCTTCTGAAGTTTCCGGAGCTTCGTCGATGAGGTCCATGAACTGGTCGAGTTTCGGCGTGATGATGATCTGGGTACGACGGTTGCGCTGTTTGCCCAGTTCGGTGTCGTTGGTGGCGATGGGGTTGTACTCACCGCGTCCGGCTGCCGTCAGGCGTTTGGGGTCCACGCCGTAGTCGTTCTGGAGGGCCTGCACGACGGACGAGGCGCGGAGGCAGGAGAGGTCCCAGTTGTTACGGATGTTGGTCTTGGAAATGGGCACGGGGTCGGTGTTGCCGTCCACGAGGACGTCGTAGTCGCGATAGTCCTTGATGATTTTGGCAATCTTGGAGAGCGTCTGCCCGGCGCGCGCGTTGATTTCGTAGCTGCCCGACTTATAGAGCATGTTGTCGGCCAAGGAGATGTAAACCACGCCCTTGAGCACCTTCACATCGACTTCGGCGAGTTCGTCACGGTCAAGCGAACGCGTCAGTTTGTTGGTCAGGGCGATGTTGAGCGAGTCACTCTTCGACTTGGCGTCGACGAGTTGCTTGATGTAGCGGTTGGAAGCGTTGATTTCGTCCACCAGTTTGGAGATGTTGATGCTCCCCTGCGAGTTCTGGAGCAGGCTCTGGTCGAGCGAGCCCTGCAGTTTGCGGTAGTCGGCGCGCAGTTCTTCCAGACGTTTCTGCTCGGCGGCGATGCGCTCGCTGAGATTCTTGGACGAAGCGTTACACTCGGCCAGTTCCACACGGATATCTTCATTCAGCTGCTTGAGTGTCGCATTCTCCGTACGCAAGGCATCGAGCGCCTTTTTGTTACAACTGCTCAGCACAACAGCGGCGAGCAGCACGGCTAATGTCAGTCTTACACGTTTCATACTTTCTACTTTTAAGGCTCCGCATGAAGGCGGAGCGGGTTAATAATTCAGTTTTGAGGCGCAAGTTACGC
>CAMZHB010000262.1 GCA_947306605.1 uncultured Prevotellaceae bacterium
TTTTCGACAGCCAACCGTTATCTTGAGCAACAGGGACTCACACCTATCAACTGGTAACCTATGAAAAACGAAATGGACATCATTCAGGTGGGCGACGTGCTGCTCTCCATCGACTGCTTCCGCGAGCGGTTTGCCTGCGACCTGGGCGTGTGCCGGGGCGCCTGCTGTGTGGAAGGAAACGCCGGAGCACCTGTCACATTGGAGGAAATCATGGCCATTGAGGACGCCCTGCCCGAGATAGAGGGCGACCTCTCCGAGGAAGCGCGCCGCGTCATTGCCACCCAGGGCGTGGCCTACAGCGACCCCGAGGGCGACCTGGTGACGAGCCTCGTGGGCGGCATGCCTCTGTGCCATTGAGCGGGCGCAGCGTCAAGGCCGCATTACTACGGCCAAACCGCTTTCCTGTTGGCTCTACCCATTGAGGGTAAAACGTTTCAAGAGCGGACTCGTCGGCATCAATTACCACCGCTGGGATATTTGTCGCTGTGCCTGCGAACGAGGCAAAGCGCTCCATTTGCCCGTTTATAAGTACCTCAAGGAACCTCTCACAACCGCTTTCGGAGCCAAATGGTACGAAGAACTGGAACATACCGCCGACGAACTCCATCGTGCCGGTATCATCTGACATTCTCAAGAACACAAACCGTCAAACAAAAAACGGCGCCCGCCTAAGCGGAACGCCGTGCTGTGTGTCATCATACACTATTAACACTAAGCTTTAATCTTCTATCAGGTTCTTTCCCGTCATCTCAGTCGGCTGTGGCAGTCTCATGATGTGGAGAATGCTTGGAGCAACATCTGCGAGAATGCCGTTCTTCACACTGGCACTCATGTTTTCCGTGATATAGATGAAGGGAACGGGATTGAGCGAATGCGCCGTGTTAGGCGTACCGTCTTCGTTGATGGCGTGGTCAGCGTTGCCATGGTCGGCGATAATAATGGTTTCATACCCCGTCTCGTTGGCTGCTGTCACAACCTCACCCACACATTGGTCAACAGCGGTGACGGCTTTTTCAATGGCCTCATAAACACCAGTATGACCTACCATGTCTCCGTTGGCAAAATTGATGACGATGAAGTCGTACACATTCTTGCGGATACTTTCCACGAGCTTGTCTTTCACCTCGTAGGCGCTCATTTCGGGTTTAAGATCGTAGGTAGCCACTTTGGGTGAGGGTACAAGGGTGCGGTCCTCTCCTTCGTAAGGCTGCTCGCGGCCTCCGTTGAAGAAGAAGGTAACATGAGCGTACTTTTCAGTCTCAGCCGTGTGAAGTTGGCGCAAGCCTTTCGAACTGATGTACTCGCCGAGCGTGTTGGTCACGTTTTCTTTAGGGAAGAGGATGTGCACGCCTTGGAACGAAGCATCGTAAGGCGTCATGCAGAAGTACTGCAGGTCGGGGATAGTGTGCATTCCTTCTTCGGGCATGTCCTGTTGGGTGAGGACAATGGTGAGTTCCTTGGCACGGTCGTTGCGGAAGTTGATGAAGATGACCACGTCGCCTTCCTTGATGCGTCCGTCCACGTTGGCGTTCACCAGTGGCTCCATGAATTCGTCGGTATCCTTGTGTTCTTCCGAGTCACTGTCGTAGCAGAACTGCACGCCTTCGACCATGTCGTCCACTTCCTTGCCGATGCCCTTGACCAGCTGGTCGTAGGCCACCTTGACACGGTTCCAACGCTTGTCGCGGTCCATGGCATAGAAGCGTCCGATGATACTGGCCACGGCGGCGCCGTTCTTTTCGCAAACGCCGGTCAGAGACTCAATGAACCCTTTACCGTTCTTCGGGTCGGTGTCACGTCCGTCCATAAAGCAGTGCACGAAAGTGCGTCCGTCGAGTCCGTAATGGTGGGCAATCTCGATGAGTTTGTATAGGTGTTCTATGCTGGAGTGCACACCGCCGTCGCTGGTCAGACCCATCAGGTGCAGGTTTTTGCCTGTGGATTGCGCATATTCGTAAGCGCGCTTCACTTCGGGATTTTCCATGATGCTGTTGTCACGGCAGGCGCGGTTAATCTTCACAAGGTCCTGATAAACCACGCGCCCGGCGCCGATATTGAGGTGTCCCACCTCGGAATTGCCCATCTGTCCGTCGGGCAGTCCCACGTTTTCCCCGCTGGCTTCGAGCTGCGAGTGGGGATATTTTGCGTTAAGGGCGTCCAGGTTGGGTGTCGGCGTCTGGAAGATGACGTCAGCCTTGTCGTGATGGCCAATGCCCCAGCCATCGAGAATCATCAGTAATGCTTTTTTTGCCATATCTTTTTTGAATTAATTTCTTTGCGGGTGCAAAGTTACAAATAAATGAGAGGAATAAAGGGAAAGAAGACCAAGTTTTCTTTGTCCGACCTTTTCCGACAAACATCCCACTTAAAATTTTCCAAACGCCTTTTCGTGCTCTTTACTACCCTTCCAATGTGCAAGAAATTGTACCTTTGCAAAAAATAATCTGACGACCATGCGTTTATTTCGACTCATTCCCCTCCTCATGGCTTTCGTGCTCTTCGTTGGCTGTTCCAGCGACGACGGTGACAAAAACAAGGATTCCGCACGCCACCGGCGCACGGTCATTGTCTACATGTGCGCCCAAAACAGCCTGGGTGTCGCCCGCGCAGCCGAAGCCGATTCCATGGAGATTGCCGCCGGCACCCTGCGGTTGCCCACCACACGCGACAACCTGCTGCTATACCTCGACGACGCCCGCAAGCCGCGTCTCTACCGCTACTACAGG
>CAMZHB010000263.1 GCA_947306605.1 uncultured Prevotellaceae bacterium
TCGATGGTATTGCTGATGTAGCCGATGGGAGCGTCAAACCACACGTAGAGCACCTTGCCCTCGGCGCCTTCCACGGGCACGGGGATGCCCCAGTCCAGGTCGCGGCTCACGGCACGCGGTTTCAGTCCCGTGTCGAGCCAGCTCTTGCACTGCCCGTAGACATTGGAACGCCATTCCTTGTGGTCCTGCAGTATCCACTTCTCCAGCCACTCCTGGTGCTTGTCCAGCGGCAGATACCAGTGTTTCGTCTTGCGCAGCACGGGCGTCGAACCGCTTACCGTGCTGTGGGGGTTAATCAGTTCCGTGGGGCTCAGGCTCGACCCGCAGTGCTCGCACTGGTCGCCATAGGCGCCCTCGGCGTGGCAGTTGGGGCACTCGCCCACGATATAGCGGTCGGCCAGGAACGTCTTGGCCTCCTCGTCGTAGTATTGCTCACTCTCCTGCTCCAGAAACTCGCCCTTGTCGTAGAGCGTGCGGAAAAAGTCCGACGCCACGCGGTGGTGAGTCTTCGACGTGGTGCGCCCGAAGGTGTCGAAACTGATGCCGAAGTCTTTGAAGCTGTCGCGGATGAGCGCATGGTAGCGGTCCACCACCTCCTGCACCGTGCACCCTTCCTTGCGGGCACGCAGCGTAACGGGCACGCCGTGCTCGTCGGAGCCGCAGATGAAGAGCACCGGCTCACCTTTCAAGCGCAGGTAACGCACGTAAATGTCGGCAGGCACATAGACGCCGGCCAGATGACCGATATGCACGCCGCCGTTGGCATAAGGAAGGGCGGCCGTGACCAGAGTTCTGTTGAATTTCTTGTCCATTCGATTAAAACGTTTATTTGGAGGCCAAAATTACACATTTTCCGCCGCATGACAAAGGGAAACACCCCTTTTTCCGAAAGCAATGAGGTTTCTGACATTATATACACCGTGTGAAAACAAAAACGAGCCATTCTCCCGGTAGTAGTGATTTCGGCAACTAAAACATCAGGAAGGCCTGTCCAATTTAACACTTTTGCAACGCCCTGTTTTACAACGATGTTTGGGGCTGGCGGCTTTGAGGCGGCGTTTCTGATTTTTAAAAAGCCGTTTCTAACGTTTGAAACACCGTCTTTGCGCTCCGAAACGTCGCCGCCGTTTTCCGAAGTGTTAAAAGATGCGCACGGCAGGCTTAACACATTTAACAAATGCGAAGCGACGGACGAAAAATCGGGACGGGCTTGGCCGTTTCGGCGGAAAAGCGTACTTTTGCCCCACACTAAACGTAGAAAACATGAAACAACTGCTGGTTTTCAGTCTTTTTATTGCGTCAGCCGCGGGCCTCGGCGCCCAGGTGCATCTGGAGCCCCTCAGCCGCACGGACAGCGCGGCGATTTACTGTGAACGAGTGCCCGACAGCCTCAACACAGAAGCCGTCAAATACAGCAAGCAACTCTACAGCCTGCTGCTCAAGGGAGCCGATCCTGAAAAAGATTTCTGTTTCATCATGCAACCCTCATTCCAAGGTGAACGCGCCTTATTGTTGCGTCCGGGCGAGAAGTTCGGACGGCTTACCGTGCGCACCATGACCGAGAACCTGTGGGTGGCCAATCACAACGGGCACAAAGCGCGTGTCATAGAATCGGAACAGAGTATAGAACAGGTGCTCAGCGACGCCATACAGCACGCGTTCACCGAAGCCCTGACCCACGTGGCCGACAAACCACACGACAAAGGATTCGACGGCACTGTCTACCTGCTTCTCATGCCCGGCGACAGCGGCCGGTGGACGACCGGCACGATATGGTCGCCCGTGGAAGACTCGCCCACGTTCAACCTGACGCAGCGGCTCACCGAACTGCTCGACATGCCGCTCGACGGCGACACCTCGACCATGCAACGCGAACTGAACGCGCTCCGATTTGACGAAGACGAATAAATAAGAATAAAAGCAAAGCGGCAGGGCTCAAGGAGTCCTGCCGCCTATGCATTAAGACCGCCGGCGGTTTATCCCTTCAAGAGAGTTTTCATGGCCTGTGCCCCGGCATCGTTAAAGATTCGGATGTCGGTCATGGGATGATACAGCAAGTCGGCATAGCCAAAGGCCTGCACGGCAGCGAACCGGCCGTCCTGCGACAAGCATACGTCAAGACGGAAAGGACCTGTGCCGCTCTTTTCGACAGTTCCGGCCGACCGGACAACCTGCTCCAAATCGACATCGGCGGCTTTGAGAACGCGTTTGATGCGTTCGCTATTCTCTGCCGAATAATAGATTTGCATGATGTCGACCGGACTCTGGGTGGGTGCATAGAACACTTTGTTCGTAAGACCTAGAAAACCTTTCTTTACAAGAATATCATCGCGAGAGGAAACGACGGGAGCCATCTCCAAGTTTTTGAAATTTGCCATAATGAATTGTCTTTTGTATTGTTTATATTAATTCGTGGAATAGGTGTAAAACGAAATAGTCAAAGAAACAATACAAACAACCTAACAAAGAATGTGCCGCAGGGCGAAGACATAGTACTCGCGCGACACGGCAATACAGGTGCTCAGCGAAAGAGGTAGCCAGCGCCCACCATAGACGATAAAAGGATTAAACTTATAAGAATAGACATAGTTCCATTTCCCAAACGGACGTTTCCACTTGGAAAACGGCGTGGAATTGTAGCGTTGCGTACGTGAACTTCCCGTACGCACTCCATGGTCTTCATTATCTATTAATGCGGCATCGCGATGTCCCTCGGGAGCCTGA
>CAMZHB010000264.1 GCA_947306605.1 uncultured Prevotellaceae bacterium
TCGTTTAGGTCATATTCGGTACTGCTCAACTTGCGCGCGCTTTCCAGTTTCTCAGAGTCACGTCCACCTTCAAAGTTACTGATACCTCCCAGAATGCTGAAAACCTGACTGATGTCGCGGGCACCGGCATATTGGGTGTTTATGGTGCTATACAGGTTGTTGTTGGCATTTGCCGGCTCAACTGTACCCGTTGCATGCCACATGGTATTACTGATATTCTCAGTTTCTGCCAAGTCTGTAAAGCCGACAATGTTGCGTGTATTGGTCGTTGTTCCGTTTTTGTTTGTTATCCACACCTCAATACGGTTAATGGTGATTCCGCTCTGAATATTGGGAAGCGTACTCATCCACTTGTCGTAACGGTTACGGAAGAAATGGCCGAGGAAGAAGTGTTGGTTTGCTTCGTAGTTGTCTCCGCTGATTTCGAAACTTGTCAACTGTGTTCTGCCATTTGATGAAACCGATTTGGAGAGAGACTTTTTCTGTGATACAACGGCTTGCAGTTTCAGTTTACCGAACTGAAGATCCGTCCGAACGCCGAAAAGGGCGCTGGCACCCGTGATAAGGGAATTATTCGTAGGCATGGAGATGTTTCCACCCTCAATAAGTTTCACTATCTCGTCTTCTTTGCCTTCGTACTTCAATTTCAAATTTTCGGAGTCAAAGTCAAACGTGGCTTCCGTGTTGTAATTGAGATTGAAGTTCATCTTGTCGCCAATCTTGGCCTGCATATTGAGATTGACCTGCTCGTCAAAATCAAATCCAAACGTCTTGCGGTTGCGTATGGGCAGGCTGGGATTGTCGATGTTCTTCATGTTGGCTCCGAACTTCAACTCTGCGTCGCCTTGTGTCTTGATTTGCACGCCGCCAGGCCCGAAAATCTTCTCGGCAGGTCCCAGGTCGAAGTGCATATCTGTGAAATCGAACTTGTCTTTTCCTTTTTTCTCGTACTCTTCCGAGTTTTTCTTTCTGTAATATGCCCTCATGGAACGTTGAAGTGTCCACTGCTGGTATTCTTCCGGCGTTAATACGAATGGCGTATTCAGATAGCTGTCGCCAATTTTGGTTCCGAGCACATAGTTTCCCTTTCGTTCGTCCAGTTCTGCTTCCGTCTTCCCGTTATCCGGGTCACGCAAGTCAGCCATCTTCTTTTTGAGGTCACTTTGTGTGACTGGGGCCGTTTTCTTTACACCATAGCGTGTGGTGTCTCCCTGTGGTTCGGCAGGGTAGGCGACTTGCATCCGTCCGCGTGCACCGTTGGCTGTGCCAAGTCCTAACGACAACATCACCGTAACCACAAAGGTGACGGTAATGTGTATGTGATGATTGTGACGTCGGCGATTCATTGCGGATGATGCAACAGTTTTCGTTGTAGGTTCTTGTTACGCGTGATTTAATGTAGTTCTTTCAAGGCCATCTTAATGATTTCTTCTGCACGAAGCCCCGGATTTTTCTTTATAATGCCACTGACAACTTTTCTGGAGGCTGGCGCGGCAAATCCGAGCATTGTGAGGGCGCTTACTGCCTCTTCGGCTGCGGCTGACGTGGATGCGGCGGCTTCAATGGCACTTCCAAGAGCCACGCCACCCAATGCCGTGCCGACTTTGTCCTTTAATTCCACGACAATACGCTGTGCCGTGCGCGGACCAATGCCTTTGATGTTTTTCAGAAGGCTCCAATTTTCACTTCCAATGGTTGCGGCCAGTTCTGAAGGGTTCATGGAAGACAGCATCATGCGTGCTGTTCCGGCGCCGACACCACTTACGCTGATGAGAAGCAGAAACATTTCGCGTTCTTCGCGACTGCTGAACCCGTAAAGCGTCCATGCGTCTTCGCGGATCTGCTCATAAACGTAGAGTTTCACACTTTCTTTACCCTGAATGGCAGAAAAGGTGGTGAGTGACAAATTTACATCGTAGCCAACACCATTACAATCAATTACAACGCGTGTTGGTTGCAATTCCACCACACTTCCTTTGATGTAGTCAAGCATTATAATTCGAATTATACATAGATATTAACGTCAAAGGCCGTTGTTTATTGTGTTAGACTCAATTTTTTGCATGCTGGAGCCTTTGACTTTTCGCTTATGTGGCAGATGTCTGAAACGATGTTTGACATGCAATAAACTACGGGCCACATACGAATTTCTATGTGGCCCGTACGAATTACGATGTTTGAGATGCTTGGCTGCACCTCATTACTGTCTCGTTATCCCTCTGTGTCCAGTTGCTGGTAAACGGAGTTCTGGCTTTTATACTCGGGTACGATGTGTTTCATCTGGCGCACCGTTTCCATTTCATCAAACTCTCGGCTGAAGGAAATGAGACGTTCGATGTCGCGATTCACTTCTTCGTAATTGTATTCGCGTACTGTGGCGATGCGTATCTTTTCGTGGAAACTCGGTTTCGTGGTTTCGTTGTTGTCAAGAACCTCCTCGAACAGTTTCTCTCCTGGACGCAGTCCGGTATATTTGATTTCCACGCCCCGTGCTCCACTCAACTTAATCATACGTTTGGCCAAGTCGGCAATACGTACGGGCTTGCCCATGTCGAAAACGAAGATTTCGCCGCCTTGGCCGTGTGTTCCGGCTTCCAACACCAGTTTACAGGCTTCAGGGATAAGCATGAAGTAACGTATGATGTCCGGATGAGTTACCGTAAGCGGTCCGCCTTCTTGCAGTTGCTTTCTGAAGAG
>CAMZHB010000265.1 GCA_947306605.1 uncultured Prevotellaceae bacterium
CTGACCACCGTCCCCGCCTATACCGGCGCTGACGAGCAGCTCTGGCGCATCGAACAGCTCACCGACGGCACCTACCGCATCATGCCCAAGGCCATTCCCGGCCAGCAGGGCACGAACACCCGCTATTGTATCTACTCTGCCGCTGACTCCACTCCCACGCCGGCAGAATACGACTTCCAGAGCGACAATTCGAAATGGAACTTCAAAAGGGCTAATCAATAGAGCTATCCAGCCCATACGAACAATCTCAAGCCACTTCCCGGAATTCTCCCGAATTCTGGGAAGTCATTTTTCGCTTGAAAAACCGTCTTGCAAAGTCTGCAAAGTCATTTTCGACCTGTACGGTTGAAAAAATTCATGCCCGACTGTATTGTTTGCGAAAACAGACACAAAAATTTGCAAAAACTGTCTATTACGCGTATTTGATACACAAAAAAAAATTTGTGAAACGCAAAATAACGTCTGTTTCAAAGAAAGTACGTAACTTTGCAACCGAAATCCAAAACTGACCTGACACAGACATGAAGAAAAGATTTGTTTTAGTAATATTATCATTAGTAGTTTGTTTTGTAACCTCAGAAGCTGCCGGAAAGCGTTCCGGCAGCGCTGATGGTGCTTCTAAAGCTAATGATGAGAAACTCGTAAAAGACTACGTTACGAATCCGATGCTTTGGGCTGACGTGCCCGATCCAGATATTATACGCGTGGGCGATACCTATTATTTGGTGTCGACGACGATGCACCTGATGCCCGGCGCTCCCATCATGCGGTCGAAAGACCTGAAGAACTGGGAGACGGTGGGCTACGTCTTCGACAAGTTGACGGACTCTCCGAAGTACGACTTGCAGGAAGGAACGGTATACGGTCGCGGCCAGTGGGCAACGTCGCTGAAATATCATAATGGACGTTTCTACGCCTTGTTGGCTCCCAACGAAGCTGGAGCCATGGGCGACACCTATATCTTTACGGCAGAAAAAGCCGAGGGCGAATGGAAACTGTTGTCTAGGATGCGCCATTTCCACGACTGCTCGCTGTTCTTCGACGACGACAACCGCGTGTATGTCATCTATGGTACGGGCGAGATGATGGAGCTGAAGCTTGACTTGAGCGACGTCATCGAGGGGACTCACCAGCAGCTTTTCAAGCGCGAGGCCGACGAAACAGGACTCCTGGAGGGTTCACGCATGATCAAGCATAACGGCAAGTACTACCTGCTGATGATTTCGCACGTCTATGCCCCTGGCCGTCATCGTCGGGAAGTATGCTACAGAGCTGACGACATCCACGGGCCATACGAGAAGAACGTTATCCTGCAGTCGCCATTCGGTGGCTTCTCCTACGAGGCACAGGGAACCATCGTGGACACGGAATGGGGCGACTGGTATGGCGTCATCTTCCAGGACCGTGGCGGCGTAGGCCGTGTGCTGACGCTGATGCCCTGCCGCTGGATTGACGGCTGGCCCATGTTGGGTGACGAAGAAGGAATCGTACCTGAACGTGTGCGTGCCCTGAAGAGTGGTGAACCTGAGCGTCATATCGTCTGTGCTGACGACTTCGGCAGCGACAAATTGGGACTGCACTGGCAGTGGAACCATAATCCGGTAGATAAGGCGTGGAGCCTAACAGAGCGTTCAGGCTGGCTGCGTCTGAAGACAAGCCGCGTGGTGCCCAACCTCTACTTAGCCCCGAACACGCTGACACAGCGCATGGAGGGTCCGACGTGTAGCGGCTCTGTAAAGTTAGACCTGACGAAGATGAAAGATGGCGACGTTGCCGGTTTTGCTGCCTTCAACGACGAGACTTGCGGACTGTTCATTAAAAAGAACGGCAAAAAGCTGACGCTACAGCTGAACGAGTTGTCGGTAAAGCTCACCCAACGCGAGAAGGCCGTGGAGAGCGTTACTGAGAAAACGGTGGAAGAACTCAAGTACACCGGCAATGAGGTGTGGCTGCGCATTGATGCTGATTTCCGTCCTGGCGTGGGCGACAAGGCCACGTTCTATTACAGCACAGACGGCCAGCAGTGGACGCAAATGGGCAGCGAGTACCTGATGCGCTTCGATTGGCAACGATTCTTCATGGGTTCGAAGTTTGCCATCATCAACTACGCCACCAAGCGTCTCGGCGGCTGGGTTGACGTGGACGCATTTAGCTACCAAGTAAGCGAAAAATAAACTCATCCATCCTTTAAATATGTTACGCTGCGTGACTTTTTTTGTTACGCAGCGTAAAGTTTTGTGTATATTTTTGGTATTTTTCGCAAAAATGCTTATCTTTGCAGCCGTTACTAACAAACCGACTAATAATATTACTCTCAACAATGAATCGTTCGAATTACACACGAAGCATATTTCTATTGTTATCTCTTTGTCTCGGACTGAGCGCACATGCCCAGATGGGCAGGTTGTTTGATGCCGACAAACAGATGTCAAGCAGTTTCACAACGCAGATATACCTGGATCGTGACGGTTTTATTTGGGTTGCAACCCGTAACGGTCTAAACCGCTACGATGGCTATCAGTTCCTCATTTTGAAAAAAGAGTCGCGGAAGGACTTGGGAATGGCCAGCAATTACGTGAACTGCATGATGCAAGACCACAACGGACTGTTTTATATCGGTATGTACGGCGCCATGCAGACGTACGATGGCGAGCGATTCCAAGATGTCAAGACCTATAGTGTTGATGGCACTCC
>CAMZHB010000266.1 GCA_947306605.1 uncultured Prevotellaceae bacterium
AAGTCGTACACGTCGCGTTCATAGATTTTGGCGATCTGCCAGATGTCGCTCACCGAGGGAATATAGGGGTTTTCACGGTCGGTGGTCACGGTCTTCAGTGTCTCCGTTTCGCCGGTTGTGGTCGATTCGAGCATGTAGATGACGCCCAGGCCCTCTTCGCCCCAGTCCATGCCGATGAGGTTGACCAGGAAGTCCATGTTGCGCTCTTGGCGCAGGCGGAGCATTTCGTCGTGAAGCTCCGCGGTAGTCAGGGTTCTAATGTCCAGTGTCATGCTTCTTGCTCTTGTTTGATTATTTCTTTCTGCAGAGCCTTGGCTTCGGCTTTGTGTTCGTCTTTCTGTTTGCGGTTGACGGTGCCGAGATAGTTCTCCACTTTCATTTTACGCTGCAGTTGCATCATGCCGTAGTAGAAGGCTTCGGGACGCGGGGGACAGCCCGGCACATAGACGTCGACGGGCAGAATCTTGTCCACGCCTTTGACCACGTGGTATGACTTTGTGAACGGTCCGCCCGTGCAGGTGCATCCGCCGATGGCGATGACATATTTCGGGTCGGCCATCTGGTCGTAGAGGCGCTTCAGCACCGGTGCCATCTTGTTGGTGATGGTGCCGCACACCAGGATGAGGTCGGCTTGGCGGGGGCTTACGCGGGTCACTTCGAAACCGAAACGGGCCATGTCGAAGCGGGCGGCACCCATGGCCATCAGTTCGATGGCGCAGCAGCTCGTGCCGAAGTTCATCGGCCAAAGGCTGTTCGAGCGGCCCCAGTTGATCAGTTTGTCGGCTGATGTCACCACGACGTTGGTGCCGCGGGCGTTGAGCTGGTCGATCATTTGTTCCAGCGTCTCGTTGTCCTTGAATTCCTCGTAGGGGATGGACTTGATTTTCGGTTTACTGATCAATCCCATTTCAGAGCTCCTTTCCTCCAGGCGTAGGCGAGGCCCAGAACTAAGATGAACAGGAAGAACAGCACGGCCAGCAAGCCGCCTGTTCCCAAACTCTTGGCGATGACTGCCCAGGGGAACAGGAACATCGTTTCCACGTCGAACATCAGGAACAGGATGGCGAACAGGTAGTAGCCCAGGTGGTAGCGGCCCCATTGGTCGCCGCGTGCCGGGATACCACACTCGTACGGCTCTTCCTTCTGCGGGTTATACGAGCGCGGGGCCAGCATGTTGGCCAGCCATACCACCAGCGCCACGAACGCCACACCGGTCAGAACGACGGTTACAAGTAATGTGAAGTTCATAACTTTGCGTTATTATTAATTATTGATTTGAGTTATCCATTTGGGAGGCCTGGAGCCCCGGTGAGGCTGCCTCGTCTTAATTTACGCGTGCAAAGTTACAATTTTTTGCCAAATACCTCTTTAATATAAGATGAAAAGTTGCACATCCATTCCTTAAAAATGCAACTTTTCTTCCGTCTGCCCCTGCATGGCGCTGTTTTCTGCATGGTGTGTTTGCAAAATCAGAGTGAAACGGCGGCTGCCCAGCGGGCGATTTAGCCCCAATTTTTTACCCTTAGACCGGGTGTTTTGTAAACGTTTGATTTTCATCGGGTATCAAATGTGGCAAAACAGAAGCGGCGTCTCGGAATTTTGAAACGCCGTTTCTGTGTCCCGAAGTCCCACCTTTGGCCCCCGGAATCCGGCCTCTGTTCCCGGAATGTCAAAATTTCGGAGATTTTTGGGAGAACAGGGCGTCATCCGTTCAGTTATGAATTATTCATTGAAAAGTACAATCTCTTGACAGGACACTCTTGTACGGAAAGCTCCAAAATAAAAAGTGTTTTCTTTTTGGCTTTTCATTTGTTTATTCGTATCTTTGCACCACTATTGTTAAAATGAGAACGATGAAAAAGTATTTGGTAATGATGGCAGCCGCTTCGTTGTTGTTGTGGAGCTGCAGCAGTGTGCCCATCACGGGGCGCAAGCAATTGAACCTGGTGTCGGACGCGGAGATTTTGTCTTCGAGTTTGACCGCGTATAAAGAGTATATGGCCACGGCCAAGGTGTCGGCCAATACGACACAGAACGCCACGGTGACGCGCGTGGGCAAAGCCATCGCCGCCGCTACGGAGACCTATCTGAAGGAACACGGCATGGCCAGCGAGGTGCAGAACTTTGCGTGGGAATTCAACCTGGTTCAGAGCGACGAACTGAACGCTTTCTGCATGCCCGGCGGAAAGATTGTGGTGTATGAAGGCCTGATGAAAATCGTCGGCAGCGACGACGAACTGGCTGTGGTGCTCGGTCACGAAGTGGCCCACGCTGTGGCCAAACACAGCAACGAGCGCATGAGCCAACAGGTGCTGGCACAATACGGTTCGAGCATCCTGGGAGCCGTGGTGGCCGGCCAGAGCGCCGTGACGCAGACAGTGGCCAGCCAGGTGTATGGCCTGGGCGCCCAGTACGGCGTGATGCTGCCCTTCTCGCGCAAGCATGAGAGCGAGGCCGACTACATGGGGCTTATCCTGATGAGCATGGCGGGCTACAACCCCGACGTGGCCGTGACATTCTGGCAGAAGATGGCTTCAAACAGCTCGGCCAGCGTGCCCGAAATCATGAGTTCACACCCGAGCGACGCCAAGCGTATCGCCGACATCCAGAAAAACTTGCCGAAGGTGAAAGCCGACTACTACAAGCCGAAAGTAGTGGAAACGCTGGCTGTTACAACGAAG
>CAMZHB010000267.1 GCA_947306605.1 uncultured Prevotellaceae bacterium
GGTCGCGGAGTGGTTTCTGCGAAACCAAACGACAAGCGCCGCTCCGTGAGGCTCAAGCCCTTAGTCTGTCCCTTTCTGGCGTAGCCCAGATGTCGGCCGTGCCTGCCCGCCCAGCCCGGTTGAGGGTAGGCGTTCCCGGGTTATCAAGCAGCCATGTCATTCCAGCTGAGGAATGTGCGTTGGCGGGAATCTATGGCTGCGTCTTTTGGACCAACGAAACAAAGAAGGCATCCGACACTCACAGTCAACCGGTAGGTAGTGCGCCGTGCGGCCTAAGCCGTGCATTCGAATGACAACGTGCTGAACTCGCCCTCCTGCACTTTCACGTTGTTCTGTATGCGCTGTCCTAATTGTTGGATGCGCTTCTGCAGGTCTTTCCTGATGCTTAATGCTTCTGCGAGTTTCATAATGGTTGGAATTTGGGGCAAAGATAGGGAAAATTGGGAAGGGAACTGTTCAAACCCTTTGGTTTGTGGTCGCATTTTGTGCCTCAAACCTTGCGGATTGGGAAAAAAGTTGTATTTTTGCAGGCAGAAATAAGTCAGGAATCAGGTATGACCTTCCGAAAGTCCGCGCGGTGGCCTATCGTTTCAGTACGACTTACCTCCTGCGTTCTGCGGCAACCCTACGGGTGGAAATCGGGATGAGAGAATACCGGCCCCCGTGATAACAAATAACCGTACACATTCCAATTGAGTAAGACAGGAGGTAATGTAGAGTGCGAAAAATGAAACCGTCGGACGGGAAATGGCGACTGCCAAGCCCTTTATAACTCCGACGGTTTTTTATGTCTCTATCGCTGTAATGCAATACTGAATTTTCATACCAGTTTTCTTTTTCACTCCAACAGTTAGTTTTGCTGTGCCAATACCAATTAAATGACACTCCATGATGAGTATCTTTGAGAAATCAGCTTGGTTTTTATTGTTTGGTTTTGGTTTTGCTGGTTTTCCAACTTGATGAGCTGTTTTTAAAATCAGATCTAATTGAAGAACTGCTAAAGTTGATAAATATGACATTGATGCATGGTGAATGGTCTCATTTATTGACAGGAATCGTACGTTGATATAGTCTTTCAAGTTTGTGTTATACGTTGCTTTCGAAGGGTTTGCCTCATACCAACGTCTATAGACATCAGAAATAATGGCTTCTCTTGCTTTGACGTCTTCTTTGCTATTCCCCATAGGGACTTCAATGGTCTTGTTGTCTTGTGCTTCCATAGTGGTTTGTTTAGTATTACGCTGCAAAGGAAAAACATCTGTCAAGACCAAGCCGTTGATTAAACGTTTGTAGTCGACTGTAGTCGTTTGCTGTCGTTTGTTGTCGGATATATTGTTGGAAATAAACAAAATAATAATTCCCGCAGAAATACAAAAATCCACGGGAATTAAACCTTCAACGCTAATCTTTCTCTTCTCCTACAGCTTCAGCAGCGCCTTCCAGCTGCGTTTCTGGCCTGTGAGTTCTCCGTCGGGGTTGGCAAAACCTATTATTTCCCTTTGGAACGACTTAACCATCTTCTCGGTGGCCGAGTAGAAGTCGCCGTCAGGCTTACAAATGTAGCCCCAATGCGTCAAAATGTTTTGCACCGCTATTACTGTTCTGGGCTTAGTGTTACGTGTACGCGCACTTAAAGTGGGAGTGGCCAACAACATAGTATTGTCAGGAATGCCGTTTACAGGCAGGTCGGTGTCGTATTCGGCATTCAGAGCCTTCTGTAGTTCCATCACCAAATCCTTCCAATCTTCAGTTTTAGCTGCATCTGGGGCAACTTCCGTCTCAGGGGATCCATCGTATTTTGGGCGACCGTATCCGGCTATTTTATTATAGACCAGCGAATATTTCTTCTGACGCACGCAGCCGCCATTCTTCACCATTCCGTTTGCGCTCGAGGTGTTTCCCTCGATGGTGTAGACATCGCCATTCTCAATCTTAATTACCAAACCCGTGTGGCAGATGCCCCCGTTGTCGTCCTTAAAAAAGATTTGGTCGCCGCGCTGCGGATTAGAGGTGTACCATGCGTTCTTGTCTTTGTACATTTGGGCCGACTTCACCGTATAAGCACTGAAATCGCCGGCCAGCAGGGCTTTGGCATTCGTCACGCCGTAAGCCTTGTAGAAGCACCAGTCGGTGAAGCAGTCACACCAAGCAGAGGGGAAAGGTATCAGTTTGGGAAACTGTTCATGCATCTCGCGACCGTATTTTGTGTAATTGTCGCTGCCTGCGCCGTCCTCTTTCGAGTACAGCACTTTGCTGTTTTTCTGGTAGGCAGTCTTTGATTTTTCGAGGTAGCCCACTTCCGCCAATGCGATGTTGATTACTTTGTCTACTGTATTCTCCATAGTCGTTTATTCTTCGTTTTATCGGTTTATAAGTCGGTTTTAATCGATGCAAAAATAAGAAAAAGAGTCGGTTTTGGAAAAACGATTCATAAAAAATTAAAAAACACGCAAGGGGGTAGCAAGGGTGTAGCAAAGGCCAAGAAGACTTGTAGAAGAGAGGTTGTTGTATTCTGTGGGAAATAGTATATTTCCAAAAACTGTTTTTGTGGGGAATGGAATATTTTACAGATATTATTTTGTGGGAAATGGAAAAATTGTGTATTTTTGTACCATCAAAACAAGTGATAACCATGGAAGAAATAGTTTTTAAAAGAAAGATTTA
>CAMZHB010000268.1 GCA_947306605.1 uncultured Prevotellaceae bacterium
AACCGCCAACACTGACGAGGAAGTTACCGATGGCCGTGCTGACGAACCAGCCGCCCATCATGGTGCCCTTTAGTTTCGGGGGAGCCACTTTCGACACGAACGAGATGCCCATGGGACTGAGCAACAGTTCGCCGAATGTGAGGACGAGGTAGGTACCGATGAGCAGATTGGGCGAAGCGAACGTCTTGCCGTCGCCGGCAGCAGCTTGTGCGTCTGGCGTGAGCAGTCCGGCTGAACCAACGGCCATGAGCACGTAAGCAGCGGCAGCTACTAGCATGCCGTAGGCAATCTTACGCGGTGCACTGGGCTCCTTGCCTTTCTTGGCCAGCCAACCGAATATGGCCATGCTCACTGGGGTCAGCATCACTACGAAACTCGGATTGAAGTGCTGGAAGATGGGGGCGGCGATGGTCATCGTGTTGCCCTGGGCCTGGTTGTACTGATAGCACAGCACGGCCAATGCGGCGGCAATGACGGCGGCCGAAATGACTTTGGCACAACTCTTCTTGCTTTGGAACAGGGAGAACAGAGCGTAAACGATGACGATGACCAGCACGAGGTTCCACACGTTGAACGGCATGATCTGCGTGTTCTCAACGGAGGGCTGTACGAACTCGTTGGCAAAATAGGTTAGCGTCAGTCCGTTCTGATGGAATGCCATCCAGAAGAAAATGACTACGGCGAACACCAGAATAAGAGCTATCACGCGGGCTTTGGTCTCCTGCGGCGTGAGTTGTTCCTCTTCCTTGGTATCCATGGCGGCAGCCTTTTTCTTGTCACCTTCGACATGGCGGAACGTGGCGCGGAAGCCGTAGTAGATGGCGATGCTCAGGATGAGCGAGGCGCATGCCACGGCAAAAGCGAAGTGGTAAGAGTCGGCATGGCTGATGCCGAGACTGTTCTGGGCCCATTCCATGATTTTCACAGCCGCTGTCGGTGCAAAGAGGGCGCCGATGTTGATGGCCATGTAGAAAATGGAAAACGCCGAGTCGCGTTTGTTCTGCAACTCGGGGGCGTCGTAGAGATTACCTACCATCACCTGCAGGTTGCCCTTGAACAGGCCCGTGCCGAAACTGATGAGCAACAGGGCGGCAATCATGCACACCATGGCGACCGTGTTGCCACCCAGGGGCACGGAGAGCACCAGATAACCGGCAAACATGATGAGAATGCCGATAGTCACCATCTTGCCGTAACCGAACTTGTCGGCCATGGCGCCGCCGAAGAGGGGCAAGAAATAAACCCGGGCGAGGAATGTGCTGTAGATGGCACCTGCCGCACCCGCAGCCAAGCCGAAGTTCTCGCGCAAAAACAGCGCGAAGACGGCCAGCATCGTGTAGTAACCGAAGCGCTCGCCAGTGTTGGCCAGCGCGAGGGCATAAAGTCCTTTTGGTTGTCCTTCAAACATAATATAAGAATTTAATTAAAATGAATTTTCGCTTTTGCAAAGGTACTGTTTTCTGATGAAACAGAGGGCTCCGTGCGACGATTTTTGACCTCCCGCTAACAAAATACTCATAAGTCGGAACAAAACAGGATACAGGCGGAACGAAATCGGACTTAGAAAAACCGAAGTCGGACATAGAAACATCGGCTTCGGATACCGTTTCCCGCAGCTGTGCTTTCTGGCCGGTCAGGCGGCGTCCGGTTCGCGGCGAAGGGTTTTTCGGCGCCGTGAAGTGGCGTTTTTTGTATATTTTTTTTGTAGAATGTTTTTTTGTATGGATAATTTGTGTAATTTTGTGCTCAATGAGAAATAGGGCCTTGCGTTTTGGCGTCTCGTGAGGGCTCTCGGCAATAACTATGGCAGAAGAAAAAGGACTGATCATTGACATCGACCAAATCATCCGTGACAAGGCCGGCTACAAGGCACGCTACGTGCCAAAGTTCGTTGTGAGCGCGCTCAAGCGGTTGCTCCATCAGGACGAGGTGAACCGTTTCCTGAACGAGCACAAGGACGAGGTCGGCGTGGAGTGGCTCAAGTCATGTGTGAAGTATTTGGATATGAAACTCACGGTCGTGGGCCGCGAAAATTTGCCTGCCAACGACGGTAAGTTATATACGTTTGTATCGAATCACCCCCTCGGTGGCGGCGACGGCGTGGCGCTTGGTGCTCTGATCGGCGAACACTTTGACGGACAAATACGTTATTTGCTCAACGATTTCCTGATGTATTTGCCGGGCTTGCGGCCTGTGGGCGTGGGCATCAACAAGACCGGCAGCCAGAGCCGCAACTTCCCGCGTCTGGTCCAGGAAACGTTTGATTCGGACATGCAGGTGCTCATGTTTCCTGCAGGCATCTGTTCGCGCAAGACAAACGGCGTGATTCACGACCTGCCTTGGACCAAGACTTTCGTGACCAAAAGCGTACAAACACAGCGCGACGTGGTGCCTATCCATTTCAGCGGAAGTAACTCGAACCGCTTCTACAATATTGCGAACTGGAGCAAGCGGCTGGGACTGAAGTTCAACGTTGCCATGCTGTTTCTTGTGGACGAGATGTACAAGAACGTGGGCAAGGAATACGAGATACGTATCGGCAAGCCCATCCCCTGGCAAACGTTCGACCGCTCACACAGCGCTTTGGAATGGGCCCAATATGTGGAAGACATTGTCTATAAGTTGTAGTTATATATAAAAAG
>CAMZHB010000269.1 GCA_947306605.1 uncultured Prevotellaceae bacterium
ACGGTAGGCTTCGGCCGACGCGAGAAAACGGTCGATGAACGTGGTTGACGTCTCGGGTTGGCGCAGAGTGACCAGAAGTATCACCTGGTCAACATTGGCTGCAAGGATATGGCTTTGCTTGGAGAGATTGGAAGCCTTGCGGATGATATAGTTGCGCCGGTCTTCTATTTCCGTAATGAACGCCGTACCCTCCTGATTGGTGATGTAGTCCACACGGTCGCCCACGGCAATGGGGTTTGTGCTGCGTATGCCGCGCAGACGGAAGTTGCCCTTAATCTTACAGGAGACCTGACGCCCGTCGTCGCCGCGCACAATGTACCAACTACCGGTGTTCTTGATTACTAAACCTTTCAAGCCAACGAATATAAAAATTGAGAATTGAACCGGAATCCAATTCTCAACAGGTTTTGACTACACAGTCATGATTTCTTTTTCTTTCTTGGCAAGGATTTCATCAATGCGCTTGATGTACTTGTCATGGAGCTTCTGCAAGTCGCCCTCGGCATCTTTCTCAAGGTCTTCGCTCAAACCGTCCTTGACAGCTTTCTTAAGTTTGTCGATACCATCGCGGCGTACGTTTCGCACACTGATTTTGGCAGACTCTGCTTCTTTGCTGCATTGCTTGGTAAGTTGCTTACGGCGCTCCTCAGTAAGCACAGGAATGGTGAGACGGATGATTTCACCATTGCTTTCAGGCATGATGCCCACTTCGGAATCAATAATGGCTTTTTCGATGAGTTTGAACATGGACTTGTCCCATGGCTTGATGGCAATGGTGCGGACATCAGGGGTGGTGATGGCCGAGACATTGTTGAGCGGCACCATACTTCCGTACGAGTTCACACGAATGCCATCCAAAATATGTACATTGGCCTTGCCGGCACGCACATGAGCCAGTTCGTCTTCCAAATACATGGCTGCCATCTCCATTTTTTCCTCACACTCGTTCAAACAATTCTTAACATCAAACATAGTTATTATACAGTTTAGGTTTTAATCTTCAGATTTATCATGTGGAGAGTTCCTTCATTCGTTGTCATAGTCCATATCCAGTGCCACGATGTCAATGATATCTTCAGGATTGAAGGGAGAGTGCCTTTCGTCCTGTGCCTTTTGTATAACATAAGCAGCAATGGCTTCTCCGTCTATAGTGATTTCTCCATTTTTGTCAGGCGCTTGGTCGAGCACGTCACTGGTGGCATAGTATTCCACAATAGCGTCAAGCACGAATTGCAGGTCTTCGTCTGTAAGCCGTGCGTTCTGTGCTTCCTCAAGATGTTCGCGGAGATACGATTTCTCGCGGGCATCATCAATCTCGTCCTGTTTTAATAAATCGTCAATCCAAGACATTTTCTCTTACAATAAAGCCTCAATGCTGCTTTCTACTTCCGACGCCGGCACGGCACCCACTGTTTTAGACACCACTTGTCCGCCCACGATGTAAAGGACAGTGGGAATGTTACGGATGCCATACTGCGCAGTAACATCGGGATTGTCATCGACATCACATTTGCCAACGATAACTTTGTCTGTGTATTTCTCAGCCAAGGCTTCCACTACGGGCGCCATCCTGCGGCATGGACCGCACCATGTTGCCCAAAAATCAATCACTAACGGTTTGTCTTGCGCCAAATACTCGGCAATGTTCTGGTCTGTAATAATTACTTCCATTGTTTCTATCTTTTTGTTTCTTTTACTAGTTGTATTTTGGCAAAACGCATGCCAAAACGATTAGTTTGCAAAGTAACAAAGATTTTTTGTTTTATCTCCGTTTTTATTCAACAAATCTTTCAGGAAATGTATCGTTTTAGTCATTGATTGTCACTTTCACATCACACTGATGGAGTTGTTTCATCAATTCGCGACACACATTAACCTTGACTGTTAACGATTTGAGCTCAACACAACGCCCGTCTTCAACATCAGTAACATAGATATGAACTGGAGTTTCGCCAACGTGTGTTTTGAGTATTTCCGTCAACCTCCGTCCTGTTTCAGGATCGAGAGTACTCAGGTCCACATGAATAGTCAATTTCTGAAGCACGGTCTGTTTGGCTGTATCAAGAGGAAGGACCTCAATCACATCAAAATTCTTACGATTCTCCGCCCATCTCACGGGAGTTACACTGCCCTTGATGAATAAGGCAGCACCTTTTACAAAGAAATTACGGAAACGCGTCCATGCATCGTTAAAAATTCTAAGTTCGCCCTTACCCTTGAAGTCCTCAATTGAGACGACACCAAACGGAATACCTTTTTTGGAAACAAATTCATTTACTTCAGTCACTATGCCACCCACCGACACTTTGTCTACCGTCAGCACAGACACATCGTTCAAACATTCACATGGCTGACACGAGTGTTTCAACACTTCACTATACTCGTCAAGAGGATGGGCAGAAAGGTAGTGGCCTATCAGGTCACGTTCCTTATCAAGCCTTTCAAGATCAGACCATGGGACAACCATATCAGGAACTTCGGGCTTCGTAATCTGGAAAGCGACATCGTCATCACCAAACAACGTTATCGTATTGGTAATTTTGTCCTGCTGGAATGTCTGTCCGTAACGTATGAGTTGTTCAATGAATGATTCTCCTTTAGCGTTTTCTTCGAAGA
>CAMZHB010000270.1 GCA_947306605.1 uncultured Prevotellaceae bacterium
ATTACGGGTCAGGGATTCATGAGTCTTCGGGGTTCCATCAACGTTCACGGAGAAAATAGCGGCATCGTCTTCAAGGCCGGAAACCGTGACATTCGCAATGCAACGCAGGGAGTCGTAATTGCTGAAGCGAATCTGAGCGGGAAGCGTATTCACCTCGGCGCAGCTCTTGTCCGCCGTATAGGAAACCGTCTCGGACACAACCTTCTCACCCGCAGTCAGGACAACATCTGCAGAATTGAGCGTCCAGAGCTTATTTTCGTCGGTTACGGGGACACTCACGCTAAACGTATGCGTCTTGCCATCGGTAGAAGTGGCAAGGTTCTCGGAAACAAACGAACCAATCTTCACGACAAGGGACGCGGTAGAAACGGCCGTACGGTAGGAACCTTCAATTTTGAGACCGCCCGAGCAAACTTCAGACGAAACGGAGGAGACCTTCATGGATTCCTCGTCGAGCGGAGCGTTTTCCTTGGCGGCAATCGAAGAATCAGCCACCTTGGCAGCCTCGACAATCTGATCAATCGTAAGCGTCGTATCTTCGGCGACCTTCGTCAGAGCCTTGGCGAGAGACGGACTACCCGAAGTCGAAAGTTTCAGCACGACAAGGGAATCGCGCCCCACGGCGGTTTCGCCTGCCCCAATGGCAAACTTCCTGCCGCTCTTGGTCGAGGTAATCTCGAGCTTACCTTCCTTCAAGCTGCCCACAAAGCCCTTTTCACCACCGATAAAGCCCTTCGTACCGCGAATCGCAGCGGTCGCCGTACCGGTTTTGAACTCAAACGAAGAGTTTTCCGAAAGCTTCTTCACATCGAAATTGACGTGACCCTTCTTGATATCCAACTTGGTCCTAAAAGCGCCATTCTTCTCAAAAAGATCGGCAATCACCATTTCCGCGTTTTCCGCAATCGTCACGGCGCTTCCATCCGGCAGGCCGAAAACAACCTCGGATTCCGTACCCGTACGAACACGGTCGTTCATAAAAATGCTCGCACCAACAGCCAAAGGCTTCCACGTTTGTTGATTTTCTTTCTGGCGATTGACATCGCCTAACTTAGAACGGACTTTACCGGCAGTAGAATCGGAGAAAGCCAACGTGGGAACAAGGAGAAATCCCAACATAGCCATACAAAGAGAGTGTTTAAACATAGATACCCCTGACTGAGTAATGAACCAATAATAGTAATCTATGTAAACTTTTTGTTGGAAGGTTTTTAAAAGTAATCTAAAACACACCTTTTGAAGAAAAAAGGCGCAGAGTATGATTTACATCAACTTTTTGGGGGTTAACCGCCCGAAATTTTGACGGTAAAGCCGCGTTTTTCGAGTTCGGCCTTGAGAACCGAACGCTTATCGCCCTGAATTTCGATGTTAAAATCCTTCACGGAACCGCCGACTCCACATTTTTGCTTCAGGGCACGGGCAAGATCCTTCAACTCGGATTCGTCCAGGGGCACCCCCGTAACGACGCTCGCCATCTTGCCCCCGGAAAGGCGCTTCAACATGATACGGACGACACCGTCACCACTGGGACGCTCGGCCTTGGGCTTTTCTTCCTTGATACGGCCGACACCGGAGACAAAAACTAATGAGGAGCGTTCTTCGATAGACATAGTTGCGTAAGATTATGTTAAACAAAAAAACATAGAGACGTGTCTTTCGTCACGTTTCAGTGTGTTTTTTGTCACGTTTTTGGTTGGACTGCCCATTCAGGTCTGCCCTGCGGTTAAACACAAAAGCAATGCAGACGGCGGCGAGCACGTACAGGCCCACCGCGGCCAACAGCGCCAAAATCTCGGAACCAGAGGCAGCCGCCACCTTGAGATAGAGCCACACGGACAGCGGCGTGCAAAGCAAGAACAATATACCGGGCAGTCGTTTCATGCCATAGAAATTAGCAAATCACGGCCTACCAGACATCCTTGTCGAAGGTCTTGTCGCCGACTGTCACCTTGTAGCGGCCCTTGAACCCGTGGAACTTGGCCACGCCGTCCGGGCCGGCCGTGACGGTAGTATCCGTCGTCCATTCCTTGTGCCACAAGTCGTAGACGCGCTTCGCCGCGGGCTTTTCGCGACCGTCCGCGGCGACGATGCCGCCGTTCTTGACCCAGTGGCGGTTATCCCAGAAGCCCCACAGCACAATGCCGTGCACAGCCGGGTGGCTGAACGCCGTGCGGATGAAGGTCTCGAACTTCTCGGCCTGCACCTCCTCGGACTCGTTCATGCCGACCTGCCAGTCGCCCACGTCGAACTCCGTCACCTTGATGGGGAGCCCGAGAGCGGCAAGCTTGTCCAGGCGCTCCTTGATGAGGCCCGGCACCACAGGACGCAGCCCGAAATGGCACTGCACGCCGATGCCGTGGACGGGCACCTTGCGGTCAAGCATTCCCTTGACCAGGTCCACGTAGCGGTCGGTCTCCCCCGCCGCGACGACGTTGTAGTCGTTGATGTAGAGCTTGGCCGTAGGATCGACGCGGTGCGCCCAGATGAACGCGCTGTCGAGAATGCCCCAGCCGCAGGTGTTGAAGGCGTAGGCCTCGTGGAGCGGCTCGTTCCACACGTCGTATTCCGTAATCTTGCCCTTGTATTCCGTCAGGTCGCGCT
>CAMZHB010000271.1 GCA_947306605.1 uncultured Prevotellaceae bacterium
CTGTTCTTCGTTCATATCAGTTTTCTCCTGTCCCTGTTAATCCTGGGCTTCGCGATAGTTTGTCCGGTAAGTCTTTAGACGAATTGACAGAAATTCTTTCTTCATATAAGAAACTTCATAATACGACTGACGTCGATACTGCCCAACGTGCCATTCGCGCTATTGAGATTGCTGATTACAATAAGCGGCATCCCGAGGCTTTACGTTCGTTTCCAACAATCGATGGTCCAATTTTGGGAGTCGATATTCCGCGTGACGTTCGCCGTGAATGCATTACCCGTCGGCTTCATGCGCGTATTGAACAAGGTATGTTGGTTGAAATCCGTCGCTTACTTGATGATGGTATTTCGGCTGAGGACCTTATGTATTATGGTCTCGAATATAAATACCTTACACTCTATATATTGGGAGAACTATCTTATACTGAAATGCTGCGTCAACTTGAGATTGCCATACACCAGTTTGCCAAACGTCAAATGACATGGTTCCGTGGCATGGAACGTAGGGGCATACGAATTCATTGGATTGACGGCACGTTGCCCATGAACCGGAAACTGCAGCAAATCTTGGATGTAATAGGAGAGAAGTCTGTTGTCATATGATTTATGTTTGACATAAAAATCCGCATGTTTGATGTGTGTCGTTTTATGTCAAATGTATACGGACTATTAACAACTAAAAAGAATCGGATGCTTGTGCACCCGATTCTTTTGTAGAGTATGCAGCTGTTAATTTTCGGCTGCTTGCATCACGACTTCGCCTAAAGTGGGATGAGCATGCACTGTATTTTCCAGTTCGTCCAACTTGGCGTCTCTCGTCATCAATGATGCAACCTCTTGCACCAAGTCGGCAGCGTGGGGGCCGAACATGTGACATCCGAGAATAGTGTTGTCCTCTGCGGTCAGAATCTTAACCATTCCGTCAGTTTCATTCATGGCCAACGCTTTGCCGTTTGCCCGGAAGAATCCTTTGTGTGCTTTGAAATCAATGCCTTTTTCTTTCAACTGTTCCGACGTTAGACCCACACATGCGGCTTCCGGCATGGTAAATACGGCGGCTGGTATGACGTCAAGTCGGAGCTGATCGGGTTGCCCCAGGATGTGGTTCAATGCACGTCGTCCTTGGAATGATGCAGCATGTGCCAACTGGCATATACCATTGATATCGCCTATGGCATATACGCCGGGCACATTGGTTTGGTAGTTTTCGTCTACCGTAATGCCACGTCGGTCGTACGCAATGCCGACATCATCCAAATTGAGTGAGCCGGTGTTTGCGGCACGTCCCACAGCCATCAGCACAATATCGGCATCGACGCCCTGCTGTTCGCCTTTAAGCTCATATCCTACGGTATAGCAAGTGCCATTGTCTTCAATCTTGTTGACAGCTGCATTGTTGACGATTTCAATGCCAGTATTCTTCAGACTTGCTTTGAGGCGCTTGGAGATGTCTGCGTCAAAGTTCGGCAGAATCTCCTTGCAATATTCCAGCACAGTGACTTTGGTGCCAAAAGCATTGAAAATGGAGGCAAATTCAAGCCCTATAACGCCTCCGCCAATCACTGTCAGACGCTCTGGAACCTCTGTGAGGTCCAGTATCTCGGTTGACGTAAGCACTTTAGGCAGGTCTTTGCCCGGTATAGGCAAGAATTTGGTGACAGAACCCGTAGCTATGATAATGTTTGTCGCTTCAAAGTCTGTTTCAGATTCACTTCCGTCAACGCTGATGTGATGTGGATCGACAAACCGGGCTTTTCCTTGAACGCGGGTGATGTTTGGATGTTTCAGTAATCCGTCAACACCGCTTACAAGATTGGCTACCACTTGATTTTTCCGCTCTATGACCTTGGCCATGTCAAACTTATATGACACGTCAGTCAAACCCAGAACATCCGATTCCTTGAGGTCTTTCAACAACTGGGCATTTCGGCAGAAGCACTTCGTAGGTATACAGCCCACATTCAGACATGTACCGCCAGCTTGTCCCTGTTCGACAATGACAGTTTTGACTCCGGCTTTAGCAGCTCTGACAGCTGTTTCATAACCTCCGGGACCTGCACCTATTATAATAAGGTCTGCCGTCATCATGATTGATAACTGTTGAATGTTAAGTGGGGCTCCTTTACCGCTTTAACATCATCCATGCGTCCAGTCGGGGTATGGTGGGGAGCAGTTTTGACCATTTCGGGATTTTCTCTTGCTTCCTTCGCAATTTGTTTCATTGTAGCGATAAAAGCATCAAGTGTGTCCTTGCTTTCGGTCTCTGTAGGTTCAATCATCAAAGCTTCGTGGAAGAGTAGAGGAAAGTAAATAGTTGGTGCATGGAATCCATAATCAAGCAAACGCTTCGCAACATCCAGCGTAGTCACTTCCGTGCTTTTGTCCTTCAGTCCATCAAAGACGAACTCATGTTTGCATAATCCGCTAATTGGCAATTCAAAGCAATCTTTAAGAGATTCCTTAATGTAGTTCGCATTTAGAACAGCCAATGGGCCAACCATCTTGATGTTCTCCTTACCTAAAGATAACAAGTAAGCATATGCACGAAGAATAACGGCATAATTGCTGAGAAAATAGCTGACACATGC
>CAMZHB010000272.1 GCA_947306605.1 uncultured Prevotellaceae bacterium
CCCTGTTCATCACCTTTCTGGCCGCCCCCTACCGCGCGCTCTTCATTGCCCGCGAAAACATCGTCTACATCTCCATCGTCGACGTGCTCGACGGCATCTTCAAACTGGTTTTTGCCATCTGGCTCCTTTCCTACGGCGCCGACCGTCTCATAGCCTACGCATGGATCACGGTGGGCATCATGGCATTTAACTATCTGGCATTCGCCCTGTGGGCACACATCCATTTCGAAGAATGCGTACTGCTCCCCCGACGCGCCGACATCTGCCGCCACGACATGAAAGAACTGACCGGATTTGCCGGATGGACCATCTACAGCATGGGCTGCATCATCGGCCGCACCCAGGGAGTCGCCATTATTCTTAACCGCTTTTTCGGTTCCGTCATCAACGCCGCCTACGGCATCACCCAACACGTATCGGGAGCAGTCATGTTCGTATCGCAGAGCATCTCCAACGCCATCAGCCCCCAGCTCATCAAAGCCGAAGGCTGGGGCGACCGCCAACACATGCTCCGGCTTGCCGAAGCCTTGAGCAAATATTCCTTCCTGCTGCTCTCCATCATCGTCATCCCGCTCGTATTCGAAATGCCTGCCGTTCTCAAGTTATGGCTGCACGATGTACCAGAAAATACCGTGATGCTCTGCCGCTTCATTCTCGTCACATCACTCTGCGACCAAACCACCATCGGCCTCGGCACTGCCAACCAGGCCATCGGACGCATCCGAAACTACTCTTTAGTCGTCAACACCATCAAAGTGCTGACACTGCCCGTCTTCTGGTTCATCCTGGCTCGAGGTCATTCCGCCACAGCCGCCATGTGGAGCTACCTCATCTTCGAATGCATCTGCGCCATCACACGCCTGCCCTTCCTGAAATACACCGCAGGCCTCTCCATCCTCCATTTCCTCAAGCACGTGTTCCTGCGCCTCCTCATGCCAACGGCGGCACTCACTCTGACCTGCTGGTTCATCACCACCCGTATGGAAATGCCCGTCCGCTTCCTGCTGACAGGCACCGCCTCCGTTTGCGTCGGCGCCGTCTTTATTTGGCTCTTCGCCCTCGACACGGCCGAACGCTCCAAAGTCCTACAATACATCAAACGCAAGCCATGAACCCCGTCGTCTACATATTGTCCAAACTACCCTTCAGAGTGTTCCATCCTCTGGCCGGCATTGCCCCGAAACTGTTTGCCGGCATCTATTTCCGCAAATGTTTCGGACGGGAACTTAACTGGAAACACCCGCAGGACATCAACGAAAAAATCAATTGGCTCAAATTCTACGGCGACACCTCCCAGTGGCCCCTGCTTGCAGACAAATACCGTGTACGGGAATACGTGAAACAATGCGGTCTGGAAGAACTGCTCGTACCCCTCTTTGGCGTATGGGAACGCGCCGAAGACATTGAGTGGGACCGCCTGCCGGAACAATTCGTGATGAAAACAAACAACGGCAGCGGCAACGTACTCATCTGCAAAGACAAGTCCGCCCTCGACCGGCAGTACTGGACAAAACGGTTCAGTGAATTGCTGAAGGTGAAGTTCGGAAACATACTGGCCGAACCTCACTACAACGATATTCCTCCGCTCATCATTGCCGAACAACTGCTCGACAGCAGAGTTCAGGATATCCCGTCCTCTTCACTGATTGACTACAAAGTATGGACACTGGACGGTCAACCGCGGTACATCGTCATCTACTACGACCGCACGCCACAGCAAGTAAAAGTAGATGTTTACGACAGCCAATGGCACGCTCATCCGGAATATGTCCACCCAACCGTCCATTTTCTCAGAGGAGACCACACCATTCCTTGTCCCAAAGCCCTCGACCAACTGTTGGAAAGCGCTTCGCGTCTATGTCAGGGACAACCGCAGGCGAGAGCCGATTTCTACATCGTAAACAACAAGCCCTATTTTGGTGAACTTACCATGACAGCTTCAGCAGGTTTCAACACCTCGTATACCGATACTTTTAAGCACCTGCTGGGAAACTACGCGCACCTACCTGTCGACAAACTGTAAAATCATGATATTGCAACTGAAAGAAAACCGGCTATTGCCAATGCTCCTGTGCTTTCTGCTCATTGTGCAGACGGCCGTGTCTTTCAGTGTCTTCGGTTTCCTGTTGCCCGTGTCGTATCTTTCGCTGTGCCTTACCATAATGAACTTTTTCATCATGCTGGCTATCTTCATGAAAAGACCCATGATGACTCATTTCGGACTGGCCGTGACTATCTACTATTTCCTGCTCATCACTTTCACTTTCATCAACGGCACAGACCTGCAGAATGCCGTCTTCCGCGCCATGGAAGTGTGGTTATTGCTGCTGCTGTTCAATTATTATAAGGAACAGTCGGGACTCCTGCTCAGAACCATTGCTGCCGCCTACTCGCTATGTGCCTACGTCAACTTGGCCGTCATGATAGCATTCCCCGACTGGATGTTCGCAGCCGAAGATGCACGCGACAGTTTCCTGCTCGGAGGCAACTACAACTCTATGGGCTGCCGCTTCCTCTGCGGCATCGTGACAAGCATGCTTTGCATCAATTACGGAAAAAAATGGCTCATCA
>CAMZHB010000273.1 GCA_947306605.1 uncultured Prevotellaceae bacterium
ACTGGAGTTCAGACGTGTGCTCTTCCGATCTCGTATGCCGTCTTCTGCTTGACCCGGAGATTGTGGTGCGGCCCAGTCTGACGCAAATCGACGACCTGCTGGAGGAAATACAGCAGTGCAACGAACGTGATGAGCGTGTGTTGGTAACGACGCTGACGAAACGCATGGCGGAGGACTTGACCGGTTATTTGTGTAAACACGGTATCCGGGCCGACTACATTCACAGCGACGTGGACACGTTGGACCGTGTGCGTATTCTCGATGACCTGCGCTCGGGGCGTTACCAAGTGCTGGTGGGCGTGAATCTGCTTCGCGAGGGACTGGACCTTCCCGAGGTGGCCCTGGTGGCCATTCTCGACGCCGACAAGGAAGGATTCCTGCGCTCGCGGCGCTCCATGGTGCAAACGGCGGGACGCGCGGCCCGCAACGTGAACGGACGTGTCATCATGTATGCTCAGAAAATCACTCAGAGCATGCAGGAGACCATCGACGAGACGCACCGCCGTCGCGACAAACAGATGCGTTATAACGAGGAACATCACATTACGCCGCGACAGATACGCAAGGCCATCGGTGGTAGCGGGCTAGTGAAGAAGGGGGCTGAATACGTATTGCCGACGGACGATCCGATGGCAATGGCCGCTGAACCTGCCGCCGTCTATGGTGGTGCGAAGAAAGGCGGCGGAGAACATGTGTCCTTCACTCAGGAAACGGTGGAAAGTTTGCGTAAGAAGATGGAAATGGCGGCACGAGGCTACGACTTCGTGCTGGCGGCGCAATTCCGAGACGAGATGTTGAAACTGCAAAAACAACTGGGAGATGATATACATTAACGACCACATCTACGACTTTGACCTGGCAGCCGCTTTGGAGGAACTCTCGGAGCAGCGCCGGGCTTTGGCCTTGCGTTTCAGGCACGAACTGGGGCAGCGCACCTGTGCCGCTGCCTATCTGTTGCTTTGCGAAGGGCTGCGAAAGGAATATGGCGTCATGGAGAAACCGCAATTCGTTTATGGCGTGCACGGCAAACCGTCCATTGCCGGCCGTCCAGACATCCATTTTAACCTGAGTCATTGTCGCGAGGCCGTGGTGTGCGCCCTGAGCGACCGACCCATTGGTGTGGATGTGGAATCTCCGAGGGAATACAAGGAACGTCTGGTAAGTTATACGATGAACGAAGAGGAACAGACTGAAATAAGAACGTCTGAAAACCCTGTCTTGGCTTTCATTCGCCTGTGGACCAGGAAAGAAGCATACGTAAAGATGACAGGACAGGGAATTGAGGACTTGAAGCATGTCTTGGAACACTCCGATGCCAAGTTTACTACGGTGGAATCGTCCGACGGACGTTACGTCTATACCGTTTGTGAACCGTTGAATGATACACTTGGAACGATTTCGTAGTGGACTTCTTTCTGTTATGAATATGAAATAGGAAACAGGTGTCAGAATATTGTTTTTTTGACTTTTGAAAAGGGCGTGCAGGAAGAAATCATTAACTTTGCACTCATAATTGGAATAAGATGCAACAAGTGAATCGCGACAAAGTATTGGTAGTATTCAGCGGAGGTCAGGATTCGACCACATGCCTCTACTGGGCAAAACGGCATTTCAAGGAAGTGTGGGCGCTGACGTTCATTTATGGTCAAAAGCACGTGGCTGAGGTAGCCTGTGCCGAGCGCATCGCGCTTCAGGCCGGTGTGCATTGGGACAAGATGGATATATCGTTCGTAGGCAGTTTGGCTCGCAATTCATTGACCGATACCACTATGAAAATGGACGAGATGCAACCGGCAGCGGGCGGTCCGCCCAATACGTTCGTGCCCGGGCGCAACCTGTTCTTCATCAGCATTGCCGCCGTCTATGCCCGCGAGCGGAGCATCAGCCATCTGGTGACGGGTGTGTCGGAAACCGACTACAGTGGTTATCCCGATTGTCGCGACGCCTTCATCAAGAGTCTCAACGTGTCGCTCAACCTGTCGATGGACGAGCAGTTCGTGCTTCATACGCCGCTGATGTGGCTCGATAAGTGCGAAACATGGGCTTTGGCCGACCAACTGGGCGTGTTCGACCTGGTGCGCCGTGAGACGATGACATGTTACAACGCCATACAGGGCGACGGTTGCGGACATTGCCCGTCGTGCAAACTGCGGCGTGAGGGCATGGAACGCTATTTGAAGGAAAAAGCCGAAGGAAAAGAATTTAAGGATTTGATTTATGGATAGAAAGGATGAAGGATTGAAGGCGCTGGGCGCCAAGACCGTGTACCGTCAGGACTATGCGCCGGAAGTGCTCGAGACGTTTGAAAACAAACACCCCGAGAACGACTATTGGGTACGTTTCAACTGCCCCGAGTTCACGTCATTGTGTCCCATCACAGGCCAGCCCGACTTTGCGGAAATACGTATCAGTTATCTGCCTGACCGCAAGATGGTGGAGAGCAAGAGTTTGAAACTCTATCTGTTCAGTTTTCGCAATCACGGTGATTTCCATGAGGATTGTGTGAACAAGATTATGAAGGACCTTATCTGTCTCATGGACCCTAAGTACATCGAAGT
>CAMZHB010000274.1 GCA_947306605.1 uncultured Prevotellaceae bacterium
AAGTACATCCAAACGATGAAGTGGCGAGAGAGTACGGTTACAACAACGGCAAAACCGAGATGTGGTACATCGTGGAGGCAGGTGAAGGCGCCTCTTTGCTGTTTGGGCTGAAGCCAGGTGCTTCTCCTGAACTGCTTCTCAATAAAGTGTACGACGGAACCGTATGTGAGATGCTGAAAAGGCACCCTGTCACCAACGGTGATTGTTTTTATATTCCCGCAGGCCAAGTTCACGCCATTTGTTCCAATGTTTTTTTAATTGAAATCCAACAGTCAAGCGACCTAACCTATCGTATCTTCGATTACAACCGTCCCGGACTCGACGGGAAGCCGCGTCAGCTACATTTGGAACAAGCTGTAAAGGCCATTGACTTTCATACGACAGAGCATCATCGGCAACAATATGAGCAAAAGCCCGACAGTATGAACGAATTGGTAAATTGTCCGTACTTTGTCACATCACTCGGCTGCTATCAGCATCCTGCCGAAATCAACCTCGGCGACAGGGATTCGTTTACCATACTCATCGCCTTCGAAGGCCAATTCACCATATCGCTTGACGGGAGTACTCCGACACATGTGGTCCCCGGCGAGACCCTACTCCTCCCTGCTGAATCAAAACACGCTACAATTGTCCCACAATCCCCATCATGCCGGTTTATTGAGGTACATATGGATAGCGGTAACGACGGTTGAACAGACAATATCGGACATGGCGAAGACTAAGTGGGACATAGGCGATTCTATGTCCCACTTAATTTTTCATATGTCAGACATTGAAAACGGCACCGTTGACAAGCAAAGTTTCATGTGCCCATATGTTGGCACGCAGTTTGCAATATTAACGGCAAAAACAGATAAAAAATAACGTTATGCAAAAAGGAAAAATTGGAGTAACGACTGAGAATATCTTTCCAGTCATTAAGAAGTTTCTTTATAGCGACCACGAAATTTTTCTTCGCGAGTTAATTTCAAATGCAGTTGATGCAACGCAGAAAATACGCACTTTAGCGCAACGTGGAGAGGTTAAAGGTGAACTTGGAGACCTTACTGTTCAAGTCAACGTTGATAAAGACAAAGGCACGTTGACCATAAGCGACCGCGGAATCGGCATGACCGCCGAAGAAATCGACAAATACATCAATCAGATTGCTTTCAGCGGCGCAGGAGAGTTCTTGGAAAAATACAAAACCGACAAAGTTGAAATCGACACCAAGAGCTACAAGGATGTTCCGGCCATGCACTGGAGTTGTGACGGCAGCCCTGAGTTCGAAATGAAGGAAAGCAAACGCAAGGAGCGTGGCACAGACATCATTCTCCACATTGACGACGACCAAAAAGAGTTTCTGGAAAAATATAAGGTCGAAGAGTTGCTCAAAAAGTATTGTCGCTTCCTGCCAGTCGCAATTGCTTTCGGCAAAAAAACAGAATGGAAAGACGGCAAACAAGTTGAGACAGACGAAGACAACATTATCAATGACACCGAGCCGCTTTGGAAGAAAAAGCCGGCAGATCTGAAAGACGAAGATTACCGTAAGTTCTACAACGAGCTATATCCCGGAATGGACGAGCCATTGTTCTGGATTCACCTCAACGTTGACTACCCCTTTAACCTGACTGGCGTTCTCTATTTCCCGAAGATTAAGAACAATATCGACTTGCAGCGAAACAAGATACAACTCTACTGCAATCAGGTCTTCGTTACCGACTCCGTTGACAATATTGTTCCTGAATTTCTCACACTCCTGCACGGCGTAATCGATTCTCCGGACATCCCTCTCAATGTTAGCCGGAGCTATCTCCAAAGTGACCAGAACGTAAAGAAGATTTCAACATACATTACCAAAAAAGTGAGCGACCGTCTCAAAGAAATCTTCAAGGAAGACCGAAAAGGATATGAAGAAAAATGGGATGACTTGAAGTTGTTCATACATTACGGATTGCTATCCCAACCTGACTATTACGATAAAGCAAAAGAATACGCCCTCTTCAAAGATGTGGACGGGAAATTCTATACTTACGACGAGTATAAACAACTTATTGAATCGAACCAGACAGATAAAGACAAGAATCTGGTATACCAGTACGCCACAAACAAAGAAGAGCAATACAGTTATATAGATGCAGCCAAGCAAAAAGGCTATAGCGTGCTCTTAATGGACGGCCAGCTCGACACTCCTTTAGTTGGATTGCTTGAACAAAAGTTTGAAAAATGCCGTTTCAGTCGTGTTGATGCAGATACGGTAGATCGGCTTATACAAAAGGAAGAGACATCAAAGTCAGAGCTGTCTGAAGAAGAGAATAACCGTTTAACCGGAATCTTCAAAAGCCAACTGCCGAACATAAATAAAGTTGATTTTCACGTAGAGCTACAATCTCAAGGCGAAGAGGCCTCCCCTATCATCATAACCAGAAATGAGTGGTCGCGTCGCATGAAAGAAATGAGCCAACTCCAACAAGGCATGGATTTCTATGGACAAATGCCCGACATGTATGCAATTGTGCTCAACACAGACCATCGTATTATTAAGGAAGTTTTGTCTGACAGTAACGACAAAC
>CAMZHB010000275.1 GCA_947306605.1 uncultured Prevotellaceae bacterium
CATTCGCAAGATCTTGAACGCACTCAGGCCTCCCACACCGTCACCTTAGAGAAAGACTCGCTTCTCCAACGGCTGTTCAAAACCGATTCTCTCGCCGTCAACTCCTTCCACCATCAGGCGGCAGGCTCAACGGGCAACGGCTATGAGGCCCTTCACGTTTCGGCCCGCAGCAACGACGGTGTCATCGAAGCGGTCGAAAGTCCCCTGCCGGGCAAATCCATCATAGGTGTGCAATGGCACCCCGAGACCTTCATCCTTGCCGGTGACCACAGCCAGATGCCCCTGTTCAACTGGTTGGCCAGTGAAGCCCGCAGTTTCATGGAAGCCAAACGTCTGCACCGCCGCGTCTGCTCGCTCGACACCCACTGTGACACCCCTATGCTACTCAGCGAGGGAGCCCGTTTCGACGAACGTAACCCGAAGATGCAGCTCGACATCCACAAGATGCGCGACGGACACCTTGATGCCTGCATCATGGCAGCCTACCTGCCCCAAAAGGAACGCGACGACAACAGTCTGAAAGCCGCCACCCGTTACTGCGATTCTCTGCTGGACTGCATCGAAACGACCGTCAGCGCCACCGAAGGCGTGGCTTTGGCCGAAACGCCGGCCGATATCGTCCGCCTCAAGCACGAAGGTCAGCGAGCCGTCATGCGCGGCATTGAAAACGGTTACGCGCTGGGCAAGGACATCACCAACGTGGAGCGTTACCGCCGGCGCGGAGTTGTCTACATGACCCTCTGCCACAACGGGGACAACGACGTGTGCGACGCTGCCGTGCGTACCAACCACGAGCACGGCGGACTGAGTCCCTTCGGACGCGAAGTCGTCAAGGAGATGAACCGCACGGGCATGATGATAGACCTCTCCCACGGCGGCGAAGACAGTTTCTGGCAAGCCCTGGAACTGAGCCGTGTGCCCATCGTGTGCACCCACTCCTCGTGCCGCGCCCTGTGTGACCACCCGCGCAATCTCACCGACGACCAGTTGCGCGCCCTGGCACAGAAAGGCGGCGTGTGCCAAGTCACCTTCTACCCCGGATTTCTCAGCACCGACACCGACCGGCTGATCACCGTCCGCGACGGTGTGCGCCACCTGCTTCATGCCATCAACGTGGCCGGCATCGACCACGTGGGCTTCGGCAGCGACTTCGACGGTGGCGGCGGCGTGACCGGGCTCAACGATGCATCTGAAATCATCACTTTCACCCGCCTTCTGATAGCCGAAGGGCTGGGCGAGACCGACCTCCGCAAGATTTGGGGAGGCAATTTCCTCCGCGTCATGACCCAAGTACAGGCTACGGCCAACATGTAAAACCTTTATGAAGAAAACGCTCTTTCCCTTCGTCCTGACACTCCTTGTGCTCGCCGGCTGCGACGGCAAGCGCGGCGACTCCTCGGCCAACCCAGCCGGCAACACGCCCGCCACCGACGTGCCCGTGTTCCAGGCCGACAGCGCCCTGAGCAGCATCATCCGTCAGTGCAGCTTCGGTCCCCGTGTCACGGGCACGGAGTCTCACGCCCGTTGCGGCGAATACATCGCGAACACATTCGGTGCCCTCGGTTACGACGTTACGAAGCAGAACGCCACCTTCACCCGCTACGACGGTGTGAAGATGGACGGCTACAATATCATTGCCCGCAGTCTTTCCAAACAACCCAAGCGCCTGCTCATCGCCGCCCATTGGGACAGCCGTCCCTGGGCCGACCAGGACGTCAACGAGGCCAATCTCCACAAGCCCATCCCTGGGGCCAACGACGGGGCCAGTGGCGTGGCCGTGATGCTCGAACTGGCCCGCGTGCTGTCGCTCCATCCCGACTCTGCTTTGCCCGCCGTGGATTTCATCTGTTTTGACGCCGAAGACTGCGGTACGCCCGAATGGGAAGAGCGCGGCGAAGACCACGAAAGCACCTGGTGCCTCGGCTCCCAGTTCTGGAGCAAGCAGCCCCACCGCACCAACTACGCCTACGGCATCCTGCTCGACATGGTGGGCGGACGCGGCGCCCGTTTCTACCGCGAAGGCTACTCCATGCAGTTTGCCGCCCAAGTGGTGGAGCGCGTGTGGAACGCCGCACGCCAGGCCGGCTATTCCGACTATTTCCCCCGCGACGACAGCGGCTACATCACCGACGACCATCTCTTCGTCAACCGCCTCGCTCGCATCCCCATGATTGACATCGTGCCCTACCACCCCATCGGCGACAGCAGTTTCGGTCCCACCTGGCACACCCTCCAGGACGCCCCCGAAAACATCGACCCGGCCACCCTGCGCGCTGTGGGGCAGACCCTTTTGCAACTCATTTATACCGAAACCGACTAACCATGACCATCAACGAAGCCCAAGACCAAATCATAGAAGACTTCAGCCTGCTCGACGACTGGATGGACCGCTACCAGATGCTCATCGACATGGGCAACGACCAGGAACCCCTGCCCGAAGAGGAAAAGACCGAGCATAACCTCATACCCGGCTGCCAGAGCCGCCTGTGGCTCGTCTGTGACGAGCGCGACGGACAGCTCCACTTCCGTGCCGAGAGCGACGCCCTCATCGT
>CAMZHB010000276.1 GCA_947306605.1 uncultured Prevotellaceae bacterium
ACTGCGTCAAATGGAGAAATACAAGGTGACGAGCTTCTGCGCTCCCCCAACCATCTACCGTTTCATGATACGCGAAGACTTGTCAAAATATGATTTGAGCAGTCTAGAATACTGTTGTACTGCCGGCGAGGCACTCAATCCCGCTGTCTTCGACAAACTCAAGGAGAAGACTGGCCTCAACATCATGGAGGGCTTTGGCCAGACGGAGACCACCATGACCCTCGGTACCTTCCCCTGGATGACTCCAAAGCCCGGTTCTATGGGCATCCCCAACGCCCAGTACGACATCGACCTGCTGCGTGCCGACGGTACCAGTTGTGAGGATGGTGAGAAGGGCGAGATCGTCATCCGCGTGGGTGACCGCAAACCCATCGGGCTGTTCAAAGAGTACTACCGCGACCATGAGAAAACCCGCGAAGCATGGCATGACGGTTACTATCACACCGGCGACATGGCTTGGCGCGACGAGGACGGCTACTACTGGTTCGAGGGACGTATCGATGACGTCATTAAGTCCAGCGGCTACCGCATTGGTCCGTTTGAGGTAGAATCGGCACTCATGACCCATCCCGCTGTCGTGGAGTGTGCCATCACTGGTGTTCCCGACGACATCCGCGGCATGGTGGTCAAAGCCACCGTCGTACTCGGCAAGGAGTGGAAGGAAAAGGCTGGAGAAGACCTCGTCAAGGAACTACAGCAACACGTCAAGAAGGAAACTGCACCCTACAAATATCCCCGTATTGTCGAATTTGTGGATGAACTGCCGAAGACGATTAGCGGAAAGATCCGCCGTGTAGAAATTCGCAACAAAGACGCAGAGAAGTAGTCATCACGTTAAAAGTTCAAAGTAAGTGGCAGCACACAACGAATTAGGCAAATGGGGCGAGGACCTTGCAGCGGACTACCTGCGACGCAAAGGGTATACCATCGTTGAGCGCGACTGGAAATCCGGCCACCGCGACATAGACATCATTGCATACGATGAGGACGGAACTTTAGTATTCGTTGAGGTGAAGACACGACGAAACCGTTTGTTTGGCGACCCAGAAGATGCTGTGGACTATAGAAAGTTGCAAAGCCTCCAAAGTGCCATGAACCATTACATCAAATACCGTCGCATCGACCGCGAAGTCCGTTTGGACATCATAACCGTTGTAGGCACCATGGGCAAAGAACCCGACATAGAACACATTATAGACGTAGCATTATGAAGAAACATCGTATCGTCATCAAAATAGGTTCCAACGTGCTGACGCGCAAAGACGGCAAATTGCATGTTACACGCGTGTCGTCACTCGTCGACCAGATTGCCAAACTCCGCAGTCACGGTTTCGAAGTGATTCTCGTGTCCTCCGGCGCCGTCGCTTGCGGGCGGCGTGAGTTGACCGTCGACCACAGCCTCGACAGCGTTGAGCAACGCCAGCTCTTCTCCGCCGTGGGACAGGTAAAGCTCGTAGGACTCTACTATGATCTGTTCCGTGAGTTCGGCATCCACGTCGGTCAGGTGCTGACTATGAAGGAGAACTTTGAGCCTGGCGAGCAGTACAGGAACCAGCAGGCCTGCATGAAAGTCATGCTGGAGAATGATGTACTGCCTATTGTCAACGAAAATGACACGGTATCTGTCACCGAGCTGATGTTCACCGACAATGACGAACTCTCGGGCCTCATCGCCCAGATGATGGAAGCCGACACGCTCATCCTGCTCTCGAATATTGACGGCATTTACGACGGTCATCCCGATATGCCCTCATCACACATCATTCCCTCTGTGGAACCGGGTCGTGACCTTTCACAGTATATCAAGGCCGAGAAAAGTGCCTTTGGCCGTGGTGGCATGCACTCGAAATACACCACAGCACAGAAAGTGCAACAGTCCGGCATCCGCGTCATCATCGCCAACGGTGAACGTGAAGGCATCCTAACCGACCTCATTTTAGACAACAAACAAAACGTACCACATACAGAATTCATACCCAATGGAATTAACTGACACCTTCAAGCGAGTGAAAAAAGCTTGTCGCTCGCTTTCCCTGCTCACTGACGAACAGCGTAACACCATTCTTAACGCTGTCGCCGATGCCATTATTGTCGATATGGAACATATCCTGGCCGCCAACGAAAAAGACTTGGCGAAGATGGATCCGAAAAATCCGCTTTACGACCGTTTGCAACTGACCGAGAAACGACTCAAAGACATTGCTGGAGACACGCGGAACGTAGCTTCGCTTCCCTCTCCGCTCGGACATGTCACCAAACAGAAGACACTACCCAATGGACTGCGCCTGCATCGTATCAGCGTACCCTTTGGCGTTATCGGCATGATTTATGAGGCTCGTCCAAATGTCACTTTTGACGTCTTTTCGCTCTGCTTCAAGAGCGGTAACGCCTGTGTACTCAAGGGTGGAAGTGATGCCGACCTCTCCAATCAGGCTGCCGTAGAGCTGATTCATGACGTATTGCAGCGCTTCAATGTCAACCCCGACGTGGTGACGCTGTTGCCGGCTACTCACGATGCAACTGCCCAGATGCTAAATG
>CAMZHB010000277.1 GCA_947306605.1 uncultured Prevotellaceae bacterium
GCGATAACCTGTTCTGATAAAAAGCACTCTGTTTAAGGTCTGTTCACTAACTCCGCAAAGCGCAACGGCAAGGCCCAGTTCTTCACGAGTAGCAATTCCCAGTTCTTCCAGCATTTCCCAGATGTAGTTTTCTCTTTCGTTCATCATTGTTTTTTTCTCCTCTCTTTTGATGGTTTAAGTATAACACACTTTTCCGTGTTTGTCAATGGGTTTTTTTGAAATTTTTTTGATTTTTTTTTAGCAGTATGCAAGCTGCATTTTCTGCCAGCCCAGCACCGAAATTTGGTTGTGCGCTCTGCCGATTTCCATTGCTTCGCGCTTGGTGTTGACGCGGCGGCTCTTGTCGATGTAGTACACGCCTTCGGAGAACCACACGCCGCAGTTGCCATTGTAGGCGTTGATTGCTTCCATTGCGCTCTTGGCGTCGGTCAGTTCGTAGCCTTCCGTTGCAACCTGCCAGCCCGTCTTGTAGGTGACCGCTTCGCCGTTTTTGAGCGTCATGCCGTCGTTGTTGCGGAGTGCCTTGAGAGTTTCGATGGTGACCATTTTCTGTACCTCTTTCCTTTTTCTTGACTACATTATAACACACGGGCGCGCGCTTGTCAATACCTATTTTCCGGATTTGTGCATTGTTCATAATTTGTTCATAATTGCATAAAAAACTTCTGCGGTGTATAATTATGCAAATTTCGCCAACTTTTCGCCCGTGTCCGGGAACGCGCCTCCTCCACCATTCTTATTATAGCACAGGTTGTCCAGTTTGTCAATAGGTTTTTTATAAAAAAAAAGAGGTTTTTTCAAACCTCTGCAAGTTCTTTTTCAAGTTCTGCAAGATACTTTTTCTTGCGTGTGATTTCCTTTTTGATGCGTTCGATGTCATCTTCAAGGCTTGCAATTTCTTTCGGCAACTTTTTTGCGATTGCCAGCTTTTTCTTGTATGCCTTGTAGGCTTCCATCGTCATGCCCATTGCCTCGGCCTTTTCGGCTTCTCTTGCGGCCTTGCGAGCCTTGGCCGCTTTTTCTTTGGCTATTTCGGCGTCAATGTAGGCTTTTCTTGCGGCCTCTTCGGCTTCCAGTTCGGCTACGGTTTTCACATAGTTTTTGTTTACCATGTAGCCCTCGGCCTCGGCCATCTTCACGGCTTCTTCAGGGCTTTCTGCTTCAATGTGCAGGTTTTCCACACTGAAGTCGTGACCGCCTTCCATGTAGTTGCAATAGTCGCTATAAGTCATGCGCTGTACATTGTAAATCTGTTTCATAGTTTTTATTTCCTTTCCTTTTTTCTGTCTTTATTATAGCACGGATGTTTTACTTTGTCAATAGTTTTTTTGAAATTTTTTTTATTTTTTTTAGATAAAAAAAAGGGCCTTTCGGCTCTTGTTTAGCGGTTGAACAACCTTGCGAAAAATCCCTTTTTCGGTTCGGGTTCGGTTTCGTTGCGGTTCAAGCAGACGAACAGGTCGTGGTTGGTGAACGTGCCATCTTTAGACGGGAATGCTTCGAGGTGCAGGTCGTTTCTGTCGCAGTAGTCCATGAGGTCGAGCAGTTCGCGCAGGGTTGTGATGGTTTCGCGGTGCGCATCGAGGTAGAAAACGTGGATTTCCTTTGCGTCCTTGAGGGTTGCGGTGATGTTGGTGTTTTTCATTGTTTTGATTTCCTTTCCTTTTTTCTGACTTAATTATAGCACACTTATCCGTGTTTGTCAACAACTTTTTTCCGTGTTTACAATTTGTTCATAATTGCATAGTGCTATTGGATTTTGCATAAATTATGCATTAAATTGTTGCCCCAGTGTTTGCGCCCCCGGCCTCGGTGCCACTCCCTGTCCTTCTTTCTGTCTTTATTATAGCACACCAGTGCGCATTTGTCAATAGTTTTTTTGAAATTTTTTGCAAAAAAAAAGACACCTTTTAGTAGGTGTCCCAGCCTTGCATTTCTGCCCATTCTTCGGAAACTTTGCCATGTCCGACAATGTTTTTGCCGAAGTTTTCGCGGGCGATTGCCCATGCGACGCGGTCGCAATCTGCCATCACGAAGAAGTCCTCTCCGCTCTCGTTATCGGTGAACCAGTAGTTGTATTCGGTGTAGTATTTTCCGCTCATTGTTTTTATTTCCTTTCCTTTTTCTTGATTAAAGTATAACACAAAACCCCTCGGTTGTCAAGGGGTTTTTTGAATTTTTTTTTAGTTCAGCGGGGAGTTGACGTAGATTGTCATGTATTCGCGTTTGTCGGTGATTACCGCCCAGAAGCCCTTGGCGACGTATTTGTCAGCCTCGCGGATTGCGGTCTCTTTGTCATTGAAGCGGATTTTGATTTCCTCATTAAGCATCAGTTCGAACATTTTGTTTTTCCTCTCTTTCATTTTCTGATTAGATTATAACACATTTTGCCGTGTTTGTCAATAGGTTTTTTGAAATTTTTTTATTTATTTTTTTTATAAAAAACTATTGACACGTTTGACTTTGTGTGTTATAATAAGGATGATGAAAGAGGCGCATTTACGCAAACGTTTACGTAAACGCGTA
>CAMZHB010000278.1 GCA_947306605.1 uncultured Prevotellaceae bacterium
CGAAAACGGGTTACAGTCTCGAAAATGCGTTCGGGCTCTTCCATGCGACCTTTCCCTTCCGTGCCACAAGCTAGGAAACCGGATTGGGCTTCGATGAGTCGAATGCCACGTTCCTTAAGGGTTTGTAAGTTGGCTTGTACTGCGGGATGCTCATACATGTTGCAATTCATGGCGGGGGCCATGAAGACGGGTTTTGAGGTGGCGAGCAGTAGGGTGGATAAGGCGTCGTCGGCAATGCCAGATGCCAATTTGCCGATGCAATTGGCGGTGGAGGGAGCTACAATGACACAGTCGGCCCACTCGGCCAGAGCAATGTGTTGCACATCAATTTCGTGGTCTCGTGCGAACATGTCCGTATAGAGTTTGTTCTGCGACAAGGTCTCGATAGTGAGGGGCGTCACGAACTCCAGCGCATGCTGTGTAGCGGCGACTTTAACCTCGTATCCGGCGCGCTTAAACAAGCGGATAAGGGATAGCGACTTGTAAGCAGCTATCCCTCCCGTAATGCCAATGACAATATGTTTGTTGTTCGTATTAGTCATTTGCTCTGCTCGGACTTTCCACGTCGCTGAAGTAAATCTGTTTGTTCTCGTATTCGTTGATGGCTAACAGTGTCGGCTTGGGTAGCTGCTCGAAATATTTGGCCAGCTCAATTTGTCCGAGGTTTTCGTGGTATTCTTCCAGATTGTCGGAGGCACTGACAAATTCCTGTGATCTTTCGTGGAATTCTTCTTTCAGGTCAGAGGCAATTTGGTTGGCTCTCTTCGACAAGACAACGACGGTTTTGTAGATGTTGCCGGTCTGATCGTCCATTCTTACGATGTCACGGGTAATGGCATAAGGATTAACTTTTAACTTCTTGTAATCTGCTGATTTCATTGATTGTTATTTTGATTTTTGATTTTATTGATCTGATTCAGGGCGTCGTCCGCCAATTTCTTGGCATCCATGTAGTAGCCGGAATTGGGATACTGCGCTTGCATGATTTTGTAGGCATCCACACAGGCCTGGTATCTTTCTTTTTTCTTGCTGGCCACACTTTTGCGGGCATATTCGTGGTTGTTCTTGACCAGTATGTAAACGGCTTCGTGGGCGTATTTTGAGTTGGGGTACTCTTTGAGGAAGTTTTTCACGGCAATCTGTGCGGCTTGGTAATGGTCGGTGTTGTAATACAGCTTGGCAATCTCAAAATCCTTCTGTGCCAGTTTCTCGCGCAGCACGTCAAGCATCTGGTTGCATTCCTCCACATGCGGACTGTACGGATAAGTCTTGATAAACAAGTCCATTTCGTCGATGGCGTAAAGCGTGGAGGATTGGTCCACACTGTAAACCGGGGAGATTTCAAATACCGATTTCACGCACATGAAATGCGCTTCTTCTGCTTTGTCGGTGCCAGGATAGTGCCGGGCATAGTCCTTGAAATGGAAGGCCGCAAGCTCAAAGTCCCTGTTCTTGTAATAGCAGTCGGCAAAAAGGAAGAGTAGGGTGTCTGCCACAGGGGTGCCCAGCGATAGAGGATAAAGTTCCTCGAATAGGCGCGCCGCTGACAGGTATTGCCCGTTCTCATAGAATTTGAGTGCTTTGGCATAGTTCATGTCGAAAGTCTCAAAGGAAACTTTGTTGCTTTTGACGGTTTTCTTTTTTGTTTTTTTCTGCTTGTCATTATTGGATGAGACAGCGTTTGTGTCAGCGATTTGGGAAGACGCAGCCTGACCTTTTCCCTCGGAATTGGAAGAAACTGCCTGCGAAAATCCCCTTGTGGGTATTGCTAACGCAATGATTGTCAATATGATGAATATTCTTTTTGCCATTTTTTTCAATCTTGCAAATATAATGAAATATTTGATATATATGACTTGCAAAAAAATAAGGGGATGGCCAAGTGTTTTTGACCATCCCCTCAGGGCTTGTGAAGATAGTTTTTTTATCTCACAATCAACTTCTTCGTGACGATATTGTCAGGGGTCATCATGCGGACGAAGTAGATGCCGGGAGTGAGGTTCTCCACGTTCACTTGACCACTGTAGTCGTTGATGTTCTGATGCAATACCGCTCTGCCGTTGTTGTCATAAATTGTCAGCTCGCGGATGATGTCGATGGTGGAGCTTACAGTGAAGACATTGTCGGTCGGGTTCGGGAAGAGGGTGATGTGTTTGTCGAGATAATGCATGTCAACGCTGCTGCCGTCAATCACGACGAGGGTGACGTGAATAGTACTGTCGCAGCCGTCCACTGTGGTTCTGGGCACATTGATGTTCAGGATGCCGGGATTCTGCGGCGTGAAGTTCAGACCATGGTTGTGATAAAGCGTTCCGGCGATGGCGGTGTCGGTTACCTCTACTTCGTAACTCGGGTAAACGGTCAGGAAGAGGATATAGGCGCTGTCGCAACCATAGATGGTTTCGTAGTTTTTGTAATATACGCCGGTGGTGTCGCAATGGATGCCATGCCATACGAAGTTGTCATTGTCGCAGGTGCTGGCGGAATCCACATACATGTAGCCTCTATGGACGGTG
>CAMZHB010000279.1 GCA_947306605.1 uncultured Prevotellaceae bacterium
GATGGATGGGCTATCCAATGCAAGTGAAGATTAATTTCCTCTGCCGCGACTCCATCCTGGCTGCGCCGCTGGCGCTCGACCTCTGTCTGCTGAGCGACCTGGCCGCACGTGCCGGACGCTACGGGACGCAGCGTTTCCTGAGTTTCTTCCTCAAGAACCCGATGCACGACTACACGAAGGGGGAGGAGGCTGTGAACAACCTGTACCAGCAATATACGATGCTGAAGAACGCTATTCGCGAGATGGGCGGTTACGAGCCTGACGAGGAAATAGACTAAAGAAATTATACATTGAAACGGCTAATCTTATTCCCAATACTCCTGCTGACGGTGCTGTCGGCAGTGGCACAGGCCACGCGTATCACCGGCGTGGTGACTGACGCCAAGACAGGTGAACCCGTACCTTTTGCCACAGTGCGATATGAAGGCAAAGCGGTGGGCACCACCACGGCCTACGACGGCAAGTATTCCATTGTACGCATGGACGGCACGCTGGTGTTCTCGAGCATCGGCTACGGTAAAATTACCATGAAGGTGAAGAACGACCAGCGGGTGGTCAACGTGAGTCTGCCTGTGGAGGAACGTATGCTGAAGGAAGCGACGGTGAAACGCAAGCGGAAGAAGTATAACCGCAAGGACAATCCCGCCGTGGAGTTCATGCGCAAGGTCATCGCAGCCAAGAAGAACAACGATTTGCACAAGTACGACTACTTCAGCTACGACAAATACCAGAAGCTGACGTTTGCCATCAACGAGTTCACCGAAAAGGTGTATCAGGAAGGCAACTTCAAGAACATGCCGTTCCTGAAGGATCACGTGGAGACGTGCAAGGAAACAGGTAAACTCATCCTGCCCGTAGCCTTCCAGGAAAACATGTCGCGCCACATCTACCGCAAGAACCCGCAGGCCGAGAAAGACATCGTGACGGGTGAACGGGCCTCGGGTCTCAACCAGTTGTTCACTACGGGTGACATCTTCAATGCCGTCCTCGAAGACGCCTTCACCGACGTCGATATTTATGAAGACAACGTACGTCTGCTGCGTTTCCCCTTCATTAGCCCTATCAGCACACGCAACGCCATCGGCTTCTACCGCTATTTCCTCGGCGACACCGTCATGATAGGCGACGACCGCTGTCTGGAGGTGACGCTGACGCCCAACAACCCGCAGGACTTCGGTTTCATGGGCAGCCTCTACGTCATGGTCGACGGCACCTACCGTATCCGCAAGGTGGCGCTCGAGATTCCGCGGCGTTCCGACGTGAACTGGGTGGAACACCTCAACGTGGACCAAGAGTTCGTGACGTTGCCCACAGGCGAACAGGTCATCTCGAGCGACAAGATGATTGTGCAACTCAAGGTCACCGACAATCTCACGAAATTCCATGTGCAGCGCACCACCGACTACTCCGAGTACGCATTCAACGAAATTCCGGTCAAAGAATTCAAGTTCCCGGGCAACAAACTTACCCTGACCGACGCCAAACTGCGCACCAAGGACTTCTGGGCTGAGAGCCGTCCCATAGAACTGACCCAAGCGGAAAGCGACCTTGGCGGCTTTGTGCAGTCCTTGAAGAAGGTGAAGAACTTCAATATTCTTCTTTTCTTGTCCAAAGCATTCGTTGAGAACTACATTGAAACCTCCAGTTCGGAAGACAAACCCAACCTGGTGGACATAGGCCCGGTGAATACCATCTTCTCGCAGAACTTCATTGACGGCTTCCGTCTGCGTGCCAGTGCCCAGACCACGGCCAACCTCAACCCCCACTTGTTTGCCAAGGGCTACGTGGCCTACGGCTTCAAGGACCATCGCGTCAAGGGACTCGGTGAACTCACTTACGCCATCAACAAGAAACTCTACATGCCTGGTGAGTTCCCCATGAACAACATCACGGCCTCCTTCCAGACCGATGTGGCCAGCCCCACCGACAAGTTCATGAACTCCGACAAGGACAATGTCTTTGCATCGTTCAAGTTCCAGACGGTGGACCAGATGCAGTATTACCAGCGTTTCCGTCTGAAATATCAGCGTGAGTGGCGCATTGGCCTGCGGCTTGAGACCGAGTTCAAACGGGAGCGCGATGAGCCGTGCGGCCGCCTGTTCTACCAATACCTCGACGGCAACGGTGCGCCGACCAACGACCCGTCGCAGTGGCAGCGCTATATGAATACGTCCGACTTCACTGTCAGTCTCAACTTCCAGCCGGGCGTCAAATACGTCAACACCAAGCAGCGCCGCTTTGCCGTCAACCACGAGCCGCCTGTCTTCGAAGTGAAGCACACCGTCGGACTCAACGGCTTCCTCGGCGGCGACCATACCTACAACTTCACGGAGGGACACATCTACAAGCGCTTCTGGATTCCTACGGCCGGACGTCTCGATGTTCACCTCAAGGGTGGTGTCCAATGGAACCGCGTGCCCTTCCCGTTGCTCATCATGCCGGCCGGTAACCAGTCGTACATCCTCAACGAGGGCACCTTCTCCATGCTCAGCAACATGGAGTTCCTCAACGACCG
>CAMZHB010000280.1 GCA_947306605.1 uncultured Prevotellaceae bacterium
CGCTGATAGGCGGAGCCTGGGTCGGCGGCGAATACCGCAGCATCCACTTCCGCACCGGTGCTTTGGGGCAGGGCAGCCGCACTGCGCTTCCCATCTTCGGTTACTTCATCCAGTCTGTGCTCAATGACCCGAAGTTCAAGCACTACCGCCAGAAATTTTCCAAACCCAAGCAGGACATTCCCGAAGAGTGCTACACCTGTTCGCGCTATTACGGCACCGTGCCCGAAACGATCGATGAGGATTCTCTCGACTTCTACTATGTGGATGTCGACACGGCCACCCATCGTGCTGTGCGAAGCACCGACGGCAGTGTTCACGAGCGTATGGATGAAATCATAGAAAATGCAGAATAAGACAATACGTTTCATTTTGTGTAGCCTTGCAGTGGCACTGTTCATCGGCTGTTCCCACTGGTTTGTTTCGGGCGGAGTGGGAGGTTCCGCTTCGCTTGCCGACGGCCAGCGCCGCACCGCTCCCCGTCGCAGTCTCCAGCAGGCTGACGGTGTGGCCGGCGTGCCTTTGCTGGCGGCTCCCATCCGGGGCGAGAAACTCATCAAGCGCGAGGGCTACACCGTGTCTTACAACACCAAATACCGCCTTGCGAATTATGTGGCCTGGCGGCTCACGCCGGAACGCCTGAAAGGTTCGGCCAAGCGTGCCCAGTTTTTCGAAGATCCTGAGCTGACCGCTGACGAAAAGGTCTATTTCTCTGACTACAGCGGCTCGGGCTACGACCGCGGGCACATGTGTCCAGCCGGTGACAACAAGTGGAGCACCACGGCCATGCTCGACTGCTTCATCCTCTCCAACATCTGTCCGCAGAACCACACGCTCAATGGTGGCGACTGGCGTCTTCTCGAAGAGGCCTGCCGTGCGTGGGTGAGCCGCAAGAAGGACAATATCTACATCATCGCCGGCCCCGTCTTCACGTCCGCCCCGCCGCGTTGGATGAAGCAGCGTGTGCGCATCCCCGACGGGTTCTTCAAGGCCCTGCTCTGTCTCGACGCCGGACGCGAGCGCGGCATTGCCTTTGTTTATGACAACGTGGGCACCACGCGGGCCATGGGCGATTACGCCGTCACCATCGACGATGTGGAGCAGCTTACCGGTCTCGATCTCTTCCACTCGGTGCCGCAGTCGCAGCAGAAAACGCTGGAAGCCCAGTGCGATCTCAGGGCGTGGACCAAATAAAAATTGTAGTCGCCCCATACAATAAAAAACAACCAGTTACGTTAAAAAAGTAAGCGATAACCCCTAAACAATTAAACGTATGAAAAAGTATTTAGCAGAATTGGTAGGCACATTCGTGCTCACGTTCCTCGGTTGCGGTGCAGCCGTTAGTCTCAATTGCGGTGCCGACACGGCTTCCGTAGTAGGTACAGCCGTAGCCTTCGGTCTCACCGTCGTTGCCATGGCATACGCCATCGGTGGCATCAGCGGTTGCCACATCAACCCCGCCATCACCTTCGGCGTGCTCCTCAGCGGCCGCATGAGCGGTAAAGACGCCGTGGGTTACATTGTAGGTCAGGTCATCGGCGCCATCCTCGCCGCCGCCGCCCTCTATCTGTTCGTAACCACCAGCCCGGGTTTGGCTGAAGGAACCACCACCGGTGCCAACGCCTGTGCCGCCGGCCAGCTCAACGGTTTCATCGTTGAAGCCTTCCTGACGTTCATCTTCGTGCTCGTAGTGCTCGGCGCTACCTCCAAGACCAACGGCGCCACCAACAACTTCGCCGGACTGGCCATCGGTCTCGCCCTCATCCTCATCCACCTGGTAGGTATCCACTACACCGGCACCAGCGTGAACCCCGCCCGCAGCATCGGTCCCGCTCTCTTCGAAGGCGGCCAGGCCCTGACGGACCTCTGGGTATTCATCGTTGCCCCGCTCGTAGGTGCAGCCGTTGCCGCTTGCGTTTGGACGCTCATCAGCGGCGAATGCTGCTGCAAGTGCAAGAAGGACGAATAACAGAAACCAATAAAGTTCTTAATCACAGAGGCGTCTTCCGCACCGGCGGGATACGCCTCGTTTTTTTGTGGCCGTCCGTGCGGAGTTTACACTGTTAACGCTTAACACTTCGGGAAACCGGGGTGCCGTTTCGGCCCGCACAGGCGGCGTTTCAAACCGCAGAAACGGCGCTTCTACATGTTGAAACGCCACTTCTTTTTACTAAATTTCAAATTCTATGATTATTAGACGTTTGCGGATTGTTAATTCCAAACAGCCGAAAACGTCCCTTAGTTGCTGTTTTGACAACTATAGGATGTTTTTCCTGAAGTATCGGTTGCGTCGGCATATTTTTATAATAGCTTGTTTTTTGTATATTAGAACAAATTGTCTATCTTTGCACATGAGTTTGAATAAATAGAGGAGGAAATCAGGATGAAAAAGTTTGTAACACTGTTCATTGTTGTTTGGTTCAGTGCCGCGTGCTATGCCGAGCATGAGTATCAGCCTTGTCTGAAGCAGGGGAAGAAGTGGGTGACTAATAAGTATCAGTATCTTATT
>CAMZHB010000281.1 GCA_947306605.1 uncultured Prevotellaceae bacterium
GGGAAAACGGGCCTATTGGATTAATCCGAGTTTTATCCACGTTTTTCGGTACCATTATTTCATGGGCGATATTCCAGACTCTTGCAGAAATCTTGGCAAGATTGAAAGCTTTACAAGACAAAGAGGCAAAGACGAAAAAAGAAACGGAATAAATAGGAATCCCCCGCAATTACACTGCGGGGGATTTTCCTGTCTTGTTCTCGTCTTGCTTTACGCCAAGTATTAAGAAATGATAAACTTCGGGCGTGTGGTGCGGGGAGTGTGGACTTTTTTAGTAAATTTGCCGCGCGAATATAATAAATCACTAAATACGACAAATGATGAAACAATCGAAATGGTTGCTGACGCTGGTCGCATTGCTCCTGGTGGGCTCGGCGTGGGCACAGAGTGACGAGAAACTCAAAGAGATTAAGCAGAGGGACTTGTGGGGCGGACTGACGCCCGACTATTCGCTGTTGCGCAAAAACAGCAACGCGCCGAAGTCGAAGGCTTTCATGGCCGGAGCTCCTTCGGACGAGTTGCCTCCTTATGTAAATCATGCGGAAACGCCATATTTCCCGCCGGTGATCAATCAGGACCGCGGTTCGTGTGGCTCGGCATCGGCCATTTACTATATGTTCGGCTACGAGATGAACGCCTACCGCGATGCCAATGCGAAGGAGATGTACAACCGTTACCCGACGCACTACACGTGGCTGCACACCTACAGCGGCATAGGCAAGGACGAGATAGCCTTACGTCACGGTGTGCCCAATGCCGAAGTGTACGGCGGTGTGACCTATTCGAACCTCTTCGGCAGCCAGGACACGTCGTTCCCCGACTACGGCTGGATGCAGGGCTACGACAAGTGGTACAGCGCCATGTTCAACCGTCAGTCGCGCACCGGCAGCATGCCCATGTCGCTGGAAACGGAAGAGGGACGTCAGATTGCCAAGCGCTGGCTCTACAACCATAACGGTGACCAGAGCTATCACGCCGGCGGCGTGTTGGGCATCGGTGTGGCCAGCGGCGTGACACAGGCCACCATCAAGTCCACAGCTACGAACGACGCCATCGGCGTAACGGGCAAGAAGTATGTGGGCTGCTGGGGACCGACCTACGACCACGCGCTGACCATCATCGGATATGACGACCGCATCGAGTTCGACCTGGATTCGAACGGTGTCATCGGTGAAAAAGACAAGGACGAGGTGGGTGCCTGGATTATCGTGAACAGCTGGGGCAACTGGGCCAATGCCGGCTTCATCTACTGCCCCTATGCTTGGGCCGGACCGTGGAAACCGCGCCGGGAGAAGAGTGCCGAATTCTTTACCCCGGGCTTCTGGGCCGTGCGCCAGGACTATCGTCCTCAGATGACCTTGAAGATATTGATGGACTACTCGCACCGTAGCGAAATGAGTCTTGTGGCAGGTGTGGCTGCCGATACGAGTGCCACGAAACCGACAAACACCCAAGTCATGGACTTCTTCCACTATGCCGGCGACGGCGACGGTGACGGCGTGGACGCCGAGACTCCGATGCTGGGACGTTGGAAAGACGGCATGCACTACGAACCGATGGAGTTCGGCTTCGACATGACCGACTTGTGTGCAAATTTAGACCACAGCCGGCCGATCAAATTCTTCTTCACTGTGAATTTGAAGAAGAACGCCAAAGGCAGCGGCCACATCTACAAACTGTCGCTCATCAACTACGAAATTGACCCGGCCGGCACCGAAGTGCCCTTCCGCATCGACACGGTGGCCATCAATGGCAAAGATGTGACACTGGCCGTGGTGGCCATGGGCGAACAGGTGTACAAACCGCTCAACGTGACCTTTGACGGCAAGAAACTGACATGGCAAGCTCCGCAGACTTCGTCGCTGCCGCTGAAGGGTTACTATATTTACGAAAACAATATTCTGCTTGACAGCACCGACGCCAAGACACTGACTTACGAACTGCCTGTGGAAAGCAACAGTACGTTCAGCGTGGCCGCCGCTTATCAGAGCACCAGTTTCGTCTCCGTTTCGCAAAAGGTGGAGGCTCAGGGCAACAAGGTGGAAGACCCGTCTGAGAAGAATATGGTGTGCGAGGTGAAGAACAGTACATTTATCGTTCCCGACGTATTCATGGAACCTATGGACGAGGCCACCATCGAATTCTGGCTGAAGCCCTACACGTGTACCAACTATAACCAGCAGGTTGGCTCGGGTTGGGGCCGCTTCCTGATGCATACCACTTCGGGCCGCGCCATCTACTATGGATGGAACACATCGTCGGGCAACCGCTCGGCCCAAGGTACGGCGTTGCTTACTGTGAACAAGTGGAATCACGTGGCTGTGACCATCAAGGGCAAACAGATGTCACTATATGTTAACGGTGCACGAAAGAATTATTTCAGTGCCACTTCGTATTCTGGCATGCCGTCGCTCGGCAGCCTGGTCTTTGGCGTAGGCACTTCGTACATGAACGGCCTGATTGACGAAATCCGTCTGTGGAAATCCTGTCGTACGCCCGCCGAG